>DAHWBL010000085.1 GCA_027323595.1 Acetobacteraceae bacterium
GCGTGTGGTCGCCGACGCCGCCACCCGCAAAAATCTGATCGAGACCGGGCTTGCCGGCCTGGCCGCCGCCGAGAATCTCGCCATCGTCAACGATCCTGGCCTGCTCGACGAGGTTGCCGGGCTGGTCGAGTTTCCGGTGCCTCTGCTCGGCCGCATCGATGCGCGCTTCATGGACCTGCCGCCCGAGGTGATGGAGGTGTCGATGCGGGTCAATCAGCGTTATTTCGCCCTGCGTGACGCCGCCGGCCGCCCGGCCGCGCGGTTCGCCTTCGTCGCCAACATCGAGGCATCCGACGGCGGAGCAGCGATCATCGCGGGCAACGAGCGGGTGCTGCGCGCGCGCTTTTCGGATGCGCGGCATTTTTGGGATCTCGATCGGCGCACGCCGCTCGTCGGGCGCGTGCCCGCGCTCGATGGTGTCACCTTTCACGCCAGGCTCGGCAGCCAGGGCGCGCGGGTGCGCCGGCTGGTGAGTCTGGCCGGCTATCTGGCGCCGATGGTGGAGGCCGACCCCGCTTTGGCCAGCCGCGCGGCCCTGCTCGCCAAGGCCGATCTGGCCACCGGCATGGTCGGCGAATTCCCCGAGTTGCAGGGCGTGATGGGCGGCTATTACGCGGCGCATGACGGCGAGCCCGCCGAGGTGGCCGACGCCATCGCCCAGCACTATCAGCCGCGCGGTGCGGGCGACGCGGTGCCGGCCGCGCCGGTGGCGGTGGCGCTGGCGCTGGCCGACCGCATCGACCAGCTCGCCGGGTTTTTCTCGGCGGGCGAGAAGCCGACCGGCTCGGGCGACCCCTATGCGCTGCGTCGCGCCGCGCTGGGCGTCATTCGGCTGGTGCTGGATAACGGGCTGCGGCTGAACCTGCGCGCGGGCCTCGCCGAGGCGGCCGCGCAGTTCGACCCGCCGGCGGACCCCGATGAGCTGCTGGGCTTCATCGCCGAGCGGCTGCGCGTGCAGTTGCGCGCCGAGGGTGCGCGCCATGACATTCTCGCGGCCATTCTCGCCGGCGGGATCGATGACGATCTCACCCGGCTGATCGCGCGCACCCAGGCGGTGGCGGTGGTGCTGGCCGGCCAGGCGGGCGCGGACCTGCTCGCGGGGTATCGGCGGGCCGCCAACATCCTGCGCATCGAGGACAAGAAGGACGGGCCGCATCAGGGCAGCCCGGACCCCGCTTTGCTCGTCGAACCCGCCGAGCGCGGCCTCGCCGAGGCGCTGGCCCTGATCGGCCCGGCGGTCGATGGCTGCCTGCGCGCGGAGGCCTTCGCCGCGGCCATGGACGCCATGGCCGGGCTGCGCGCCCCGCTCGACGCGTTCTTCGCTGATGTCACCGTGAACGATCCCGAACCAAAATTGCGCCGCAATCGTCTGCTGCTGCTGCGCGCGGTTCGCGATACCATGCATGTTGTCGCGGATTTTTCCGCCATCGAGGGCCAGTAGCATGACCAAGTTCGTCTATAGTTTCGGGGCCGGCCACAATGAGGGGCGCGCGGACATGCGCGACCTGCTCGGCGGCAAGGGCGCGAACCTCGCCGAGATGGCCAGCATCGGCCTGCCGGTGCCGCCCGGCTTCACCATCACCACCGAGCTGTGCACCGCCTATTACGACAACGACCGGACCTACCCCGCCGAGCTGGCCGGGCAGGTGCGCGCCGCACTCGATCGGGTGGAGGCCGCCGTGGGGCTGAAATTCGGCGACAAGCACAAGCCGCTGCTGGTCTCGGTGCGCTCGGGCGCGCGGGTCTCGATGCCGGGCATGATGGACACCGTGCTCAATCTGGGCCTGAACGACGTGACCGTGCAGGGGCTTGCCGACAGCGCCAACGACGCGCGCTTCGCCTGGGACAGCTATCGGCGGTTCATCCAGATGTACGGCTCGGTCGTGCTGGGGGTGGATCATCACCGGTTCGAGGAGATCATCGATCACGTCAAGCTCGATCGCGACGTGAACGAGGACACCGAGCTCACCGCGCAGGACTGGCACCGCGTCGTCGAGAGCTACAAGGACATGGTCGAGGGCGAGATCGGCCGGCCGTTCCCGCAGGACCCCGAGGAACAGCTCTGGGGGGCGATCGGCGCGGTGTTCGGCAGCTGGATGAACCCGCGCGCCAACACCTATCGCCGGCTGCACGACATCCCGGCGAGCTGGGGCACCGCGGTCAATGTGCAGGCGATGGTGTTCGGCAACATGGGCGCGGACTGCGCCACCGGCGTGTGCTTCACCCGCGACCCCTCCACCGGGGAGAACATGTTCTACGGCGAGTTCCTGGTGAACGCGCAGGGCGAGGACGTGGTGGCGGGCATCCGCACGCCGCAGCCGCTGTCACGCGGTGCCGCCAAGCCGGGCGAAATCTCGATGGAGGAGGCGCTGCCGGCCGCCTACGCGGAGCTGCTGGCGGTGCGCCAGACGCTGGAACAGCATTATCGCGACATGCAGGACATCGAGTTCACCGTGCAGCAGAACAAGCTGTACATGTTGCAGACGCGCAACGGCAAGCGCACCGCCGCGGCGTCGCTGCGCATCGCCGTCGAGATGGCCGATGCCGGGCTGATCGACCGTGCCGAGGCGATCCGCCGCGTCAATCCCGCCGCGCTCGACCAGTTGCTGCATCCCACGCTCGACCCCAGGGCGGCGCGCGACCCGATCGGGCGGGGCCTGCCGGCGAGCCCCGGTGCTGCCTGCGGGGTGGTGGTGTTCAGCGCCGATGAGGCCGAAAGCCGTGCCCAGCGCGGCGAATCCGTCATTCTGGTGCGCATCGAGACCAGCCCCGAGGACATCCACGGCATGCACGCCGCGCGCGGCATTCTGACCACCCGCGGCGGCATGACCAGCCACGCCGCGGTGGTGGCGCGCGGCATGGGCCGGCCCTGCGTCGCCGGCGCGGGCGGCATCGCCGTCGATTACAGCGCGCAGACCCTGTCGGCCGGCGGGCGCACCCTGCGTGCCGGCGACACCATCACGCTCGACGGCGCCACCGGCGAGGTGTTCGCCGGCGCGGTGGCGATGATCGAGCCCACCTTGTCGGGCGAGTTCGCCACCCTGATGAACTGGGCGGACCAGGTGCGCCGGCTGAAGGTGCGGGCCAACGCCGAGACCCCGCTCGACGCCGACACCGCGCGCAAGTTCGGCGCCGAGGGCATCGGGCTGTGCCGCACCGAGCACATGTTCTTCGACCCGCTCCGTATCGGCGCGGTGCGGCAGATGATCATGGCCGCCGACGAGGCCGGGCGCCGCGACGCGCTGGAGCGGCTGCTGCCGTTTCAGCGGGCCGATTTCCGCGACCTGTTCTCCATCATGGCCGGCCTGCCGGTGACCATCCGGCTGCTCGATCCGCCGCTGCATGAATTTCTGCCGCACGCCGACGCCGAGCTCGCCGAGCTCGCCGTGGCACTGGGGTCGGACATGGACAGCATGCGCCGCCGCGCCGAGGAGCTGGCCGAGGCGAACCCCATGCTCGGCCATCGCGGCTGCCGGCTGGGCATCACCTATCCGGAAATCTATGAGATGCAGGCCCGCGCGATTTTCGAGGGCGCGATCGAGGTGGCGCGTGCCTCCGGCGACGCGCCGGTGCCCGAGATCATGATCCCGCTGGTCGGCACGCTGCGCGAGCTGGAGATCACCCGCGCGCTGGTGGACAAGGTCGCCGCCGCGGTGTTCGCCGAATCCGGTGTGACCATCGACTACACGGTGGGCACCATGATCGAGCTGCCGCGCGCCGCGCTGATCGCCGATGCGATCGCGCAATCGGCTGATTTTTTCAGCTTCGGCACCAACGACCTCACCCAGACCACCTTCGGCCTGTCGCGCGACGACGCCGGCAAGTTCCTGCCGCATTACGTCGAGGCCGGCATCCTGCCCAAGGACCCGTTCGTCTCCATCGACATCGAGGGCGTGGGCGCGCTGATCCGCATCGCCGCCGAGCGCGGGCGCGCCACCCGCCCGGGGATCAAGATGGGCATCTGCGGCGAGCATGGCGGCGACCCGGCCTCGATCGCGTTCTGCGAGTCGCTGCATCTGGATTATGTCAGTTGCAGCCCCTATCGTGTGCCAGTGGCGCGCCTCGCTGCCGCCCAGGCGGCGCTGGGCGCGGCCACCGACCGCACCGCCTGAGGCGGGCAGAACAGGGGGAGCCGGATGACGGCGAGCAAGGAGCTGCGGGTCAATTCGCTGATCGGCACCAACCATGCGCTGTCGCATTTCTACCAGCTCTGCCTCGCGCCGATGTTCGTGCCGCTGCATGACGCGTTCGGCGCGAGCTACACCGAGCTCGGCCTGCTCGCCGCCACCATGCTGTTCTTCACCGGCGCGCTGCAAACCCCGATGGGGGTGCTGGTGGACCGCATCGGCGCGCGGCCGTTCCTGATCGGCGGGTCGCTGGCCATGGCGGGCGGCATGCTGGCCATGGGCTTTGCCACCCATTTCTGGCAGTTGCTGGTGCTGTCAGCCATCTCGGGGATCGGCAACTCCGTGATCCACCCGGCCGATTACGCGATCCTGTCCGGCTCGATCCGCAAGGAGGTGATCGGCCGGTCGTTCGCGGTGCACAGCTTCAGCGGCAATATCGGCTACGCCATCGCCCCGAGCCTGATGGTGGCGATGACCGGGCTGGTCGGCTGGCGCGGCGCGCTGATCGGCGCGGGGCTGCTGGGGCTGCTCGCGGTCGCTGCCATCGCGCTGCAATCGCGGGTGCTGGCCGACCAGACCCGCCCGGCGCGCGACACCGCCTGGCGCACCCGCGACCTGTTCACCTCGCGCACGCTGTGGCTGTTCTTCGCCTTCTACATGCTGAGCGCGATGGCGGTCTCGGGCATGCAGAACTGGCTGATCACCGTGCTGCACCAGGTGAACGGCTTTGAGATCGCCATCGGGTCCACCGCGCTCACCATCTTTTTGGTGTGCAACTCCGCCGGCACGCTGCTCGGCGGGTGGGTGGCCGACCATATGCCGCGGCACATGCTGACCATGTCGATCAGCTTTACCATCATCCCCTCGCTGCTGATCGCGCTGGCCGCGTTCATCGCACTCACGCCAGCCACCCTGTTCGTGCTGCTCGCGGTCGCCGGCTTCACCATGGGGGCCTCACGCACCCCGCGCGACGTGATGCTGAAGGAAGCCTCGCCGCCCGGACAGATCGGCAAGGTGTTCGGCTTTGTTTCCTCCGGCCTGCCGTTCGGCTCGGCGATCACGCCATTGCCGTTCGGCTGGCTGATGGACCACGCCCACCCGCAACTGGTGCTGCCACTGGCC
>DAHWBL010000122.1 GCA_027323595.1 Acetobacteraceae bacterium
GCAGCGAGCGGATCGCCCGATGCAAATTCACCTTCAGCGCCCCCTCGCTGCGACCGCTCTCCGCCGCCGCCTCCTTCAGGGAGCGATCGGCCATCACCAGCAGCCGCACCGCCTCGCGCTGCCCCTCCGGCAGCCTGGCCACCGCCCGCGCGAGGCGTGAGGCGGCATCCGCGCGCTCCAGCGTCTCGCTCGCTGCCTCCGCCTCGTCGGCGGCGGCCTCATACAGCACCGGCTCATGCACCTCGCGCGCGCCCTGCCGCCCGTGCCGCCGCAGCAGATCGATCGCCCGCCGCGCCGCGATCGCCGACAGCCACGGCAGAAACGGCCGCGCCGGGTCCCAGCTATGGCGGACCCGATGCACCGTCAGCAGCGTCTCCTGCACCACGTCCTCAAGCTGCCCCGCCGACACACCCTGTCGCCGCGCCACCGCCATGATCCAGGGCGCGCAGTCGCGCAGCAACTGTCCATAGGCGGCCCGGTCGCCGCGCTGCGCGGCCGCCATCAGCGCCGCCAGCACCGGTTCCAGCGTCGCCGAACTCACCGCGCGGCCCCACGACGCCAACCAGGCCGGCCAGGCGAGCGCCATCGCGCGAGGCAGATCGACAATGCCATCCATCCTCCTGCTTCGCTGTCGCCACCGCGAAGGTTACGCGGCGCGGCGCCGCAGATTGAGGGCTTGCGCCGTGGAACTCAAGTTGCTATGACAACCACAACAACCGACACAAAACGCTCCCCGGGGAAACTTCCAGATGCCCTCACCCGCCCCCCGCCTTCACGCGCCGCGCACCGGCGCCGCCGGCACGTCCAGCCGCTTGTTCACCTCCGGCAATTGCCGGTTCAGCCGCTGCAACATCCCCACCAGCACCGGCCGCTCCGCCTCGGACAGACACGCCAACAGCCGCCGCTCGCGCTCCAGCGCCACCAGAATGATCCGGTCATGCAAGGTCCGCCCGGCCTCGGTCAGCGCCATCAGCCGCCGCCGCTGCTCCTCGCGCGCCACCACCAGCCCGCGCCGCTCCAGCAAACCCAGGCTGCGGCTGGCCACCGATTTGTCGATGCCGATCACCGCGCACACCCCGGCCGCGGTCGTCCACGGATCGAGCGCCAGTTGCGACATGATCCGCCAGTCATTGATGCCGATCTGGAAATGCCGCCGATACAGCGCCGAGGCCCCGCGCGACAGCTTGTTGGCCAGAAAGGTCAGCAGCCCCGGCACGTAATGATCGATGTCCAGCACCTGGCCGGCCCGCTCCGCCGCCGCTCTCGCCCCGGTCTCGTTTTGTCCCGCTTGCGTCATCATGCCCTCCCTGCACGTTCTATGCCCCCTCGCGCCCGCGCCGTGAAGCCGCGCCCCTCATGACCCTCACCGGAGCACTCCCAGCATGACCACCACCCGCACCCAGGTCGGCATCATCGGCGCCGGCCCCGCCGGCCTGCTGCTGTCGCACATCCTGCACCTGCACGGCATCGACAGCGTCATCGTCGAGAACCGCTCGCGCGCCGCGATCGAGCAGACCATCCGTGCCGGCGTGCTCGAACAGGGCACCATCGACCTGCTGCGCGAACTCGACGTGGCCGGGCGCATCGCCACCGTGGGCGCCTACCATCACGGCTTCGACCTGCGCTGGCGCGGCGCCACCCACCGGGTGGACATGCAGGCGCTGACCGGCCGCTCCATCGCCGTCTACCCGCAGCACGAGGTTCTCATCGACCTCATCGCCAGGCGCCTGGCCACCGGCGCGGACATCCGCTTCGAGGTGTCGGACACGCAAATCCATGATTTCGACAGCACCTCTCCGGCCATCAGCTTCACCGACGCCACCGGCGCGGCCCGGCGCATCGCCTGCGACTTCATCGCCGGCTGCGACGGCTCGTGGGGGGTGGGCCGCAAGACCCTGCCCGACGCCAAGCATTTCCTGCGCGTCTACCCGTTCGCCTGGTTCGGCATCCTGTGCCACGCCCCGGTCTCCAACGATGCCATTCTCTACGCCCGCAGCCAGGCCGGCTTCGCGCTGATCAGCACCCGCACCGACAATGTGCAGCGCATGTATTTCCAGTGCGACCCCGCCGAAAACCCCGATGACTGGTCCGACGAACGCATCTGGACCCAGTTGCAGGCCTGCGTCGCCGGCCCCGACGGCTACCGCCTGCACGAAGGCCCGGTGTTCCAGAAAAGCGTGATCCCGCTGCGCAGCTTCGTGTGCGAACCGATGCAGCACGGCCGCCTGTTCCTCGCCGGCGACGCCGCCCACCTCGTGCCCCCCACCGGCGCCAAGGGCCTCAACCTCGCCGCCAACGACGTGGTGCTGCTCGCCCGCGGCATTGAGTCGTTCTACCATAAAAACGACCGCGCGAAGCTCGACAGCTACACCCCCGACGCGCTGCGCCGCATCTGGCGCGCCCAGCATTTCTCCTGGTGGATGACCTCGATGCTGCACAACGCGCCCGAGCACAACGAATTCGACGCCCGCCGCTCGGAGGCCGAACTCGACTTCGTCACCACCGACCGCAACGCCGAAACCGCCCTGGCCTCGGTCTACGCCGGCGCCCCACTCGGCGAATAACCCCCTCCCCCTGGTGGGGAGGGCCGGGGTGGGGGGGACCAAACGATGTCGTGGGGGCGAGCCCCGGAAGAGCTTCGGCCGGCGGCGTGGCAGCCGCCGCGCCGCGACGCCCCGGCAAAAATCAGTCCCGTTTCGTAATTTTCCGCTTGCGCTCCGTGCCGAAGAACATTAAAAACCGCTCATAACTCAGCAGGGGCGTCCGACATGAAATCCATCAGCTCAGGCAGCTCGCGCCTGGCCCCTCTGGTTCTCGCCTGTCTGTTCGCCGGCCAGGCCCACGCCAACACCGTGGGCTTCAACAGCGTGTGGGACCCCGCCGACACGGCCGGCAACCTGCTCAACGGCTATACGATTTCCGCCACCGGGGTCGGGCAATCCGCCTCCGCCAATGTCTCCGCCGACCATTCGCAGCTCACCCTGAATTTCAACAACCCGACCGGCGTCTCCAACTCGATCTTCACCCAATACGCCCCCACCGCCGTTCTGCCCTCGGGCGTCGTTTCGTACCACTGGTCGATCACGCTGAACCAGTCGGCCACCTGGCTGTTCGAAACCGACGCCCAGGCGGTGCTGCCCACCAATGACGCGCACCAGTTCATGAGCGCGGGAACCTACAGCGGCGACGTGTCGCTCAACTACGCCACCGGCGGCTATTTCAGCTTCGGCAATGTCGGCTTCGGCTCCGGCACGCCCCAATCCGCCACCGTGGTGCTGAGCAATTTCTCCGTCGTCAACACCCCCGAGCCCGGCAGCCTCGCCCTGCTCGTCGGCGGCGGCGCCATGCTCGCCATCGCGCGACGCCGCAAAAAGGCCGCCTGAACCGAAGGCCTTCGGCACCAACCGGAATTTTGGTGCCGCAACAAGAATCCGCTGTTCGGCAATGAAAATTTCTCCATTGCTTCACGTGAGGCAAACTTGCATATACGCAAACATCGCGCTGCTTCACGTGAAGCAATGATGCTTTATCGTAATGAACTCGCCGCTGGCGCCGCCCGGCCAAACCGGGCTTAATCGGGCCGCAACCGCCAGGCCCGCCATGCCCAGTCTCACCCTTGCCCAACGCCGCGATGCCGGCCGCGCCCTGCGCGACACGGTCCCGCTCGCCGCCCTTGCCGCCATCGCGCCGGCGCGCGACCCCATGCAAGCGCTCACCCGCCGCGATGGCGGGCGCATCGCCTGGCTGCTCGGCGAACGCAACGCCCGCATGGCCGCAACCCCGGCCGCCTTCCTGCGCGGCGCGGCCACGCTGATGGCAGCCGACCTCGCCGCCGCTCCAACCAGCCCGATCGAGGTGCAGGCAACCGGCGACGCGCATCTGTTCAATTTCGGCGCGGTGTTCTCGCCCGAGGGCACCGCCCTGTTCGATGCCAATGATTTCGACGAAACCCTGCGCGCGCCGTTCGAATGGGACATCAAGCGCCTCGCCGCCAGCCTCGTCGTCACCGCCGGGCTCGTCGGCCACAAGCCAGCCGCCGCCGCCAAACTCGCCCGCCGCGCCGCGCGCGCCTATGTCCGCAAAATCACCCAACTCGCGCCGATCCCCCCCTTCGACGCCTGGCATGACCGCATCGATCTGGCCGCCGAAATCGCCCGCATCGACGCGCCCGCCCTGCGCGCCCGCCAGCAGGCGCAACTGCAACTGGCCACCGCCGCGCACCGCACCCATTTCAACCTGATCGCCCGCAGCCCGCCAAAAATCGCGCTTGATGGCACCCGCGTGTTCGCCATGTCCGACACCGAGAAATCCATCATCGCCGCGGCCTTCGCCCGCTATCGCGACGAGCTGCCACAGGACCGCAAAATCCTTCTCTGCCGCTACGATCTTGCCGATATCGCCTACAAGATCGTCGGCATCGGCAGCGTCGGCACGCTGTGCGCCATCGTGCTGCTCACCACCGCCGATGGCGCCGGCCTGCTGTTGCAGGTCAAACAGGCCGAGCGCTCGGCATTGGCCGGGCCGGGCGCGGATTCAGCCGGTGACAACCAGGGTGAGCGGGTGGTGATGGGGCAACGATTGATGCAGGCCGCGCCTGATCTTTTTCTGGGCTGGACCCGCGATGATCTGGGCCGGGATTTCTACATCCGCCGCCTCAAGGACAGTCGCCTGGCCAGAATCGGCGAGGCGATCGAGGCCGACGCGCTGGGGTTCTACGCCACACTGTGCGGACAAACCCTCGCGCGCGCCCACGCCCGTTCATCCGATGCCGCGACGATCGCGGGCTATCTCGGCGGTGGCGGAAAATTCGCTGATGCCATCGTGGATTTCGCCAGGCACTATGGCGAACGCACCCTGGCCGACTGGGCGGTCTTTCGCGCCCACATCGACAGCGGCGCCATCTCCGCCGTCAGGCTCGATCAGTCAGGATGAAGTGCGCGCAGCGCTCGCCGATCATCATCGCCGGTGCGTTGGTGTTGCCGCTCACGATGCTCGGCATGATCGCGCAATCCGCCACCCGCAGGCCCGCCACCCCGCGCACCCGCAGCCGGTTGTCCACCACCGCCATCGGGTCATCGGCGGGGCCCATCTTCGCGGTGCCGACGGGATGATAGATGGTGACCAGCGAGCGATGCACGAACGCGGCAAGATCGGGATCCTCGGTCACCCCGGCACCTGGCAGAATCTGGTGGCCGGCAAAGCGACGAAACGGTTCGGCGGCGACGATCCGGCGCAGCAGCACCAGCCCGTCCACCAGGGTGCGCGCGTCGTCCGGATGGTCGAGAAAATTGCCTGTCAGTATCGGCTTTTCCGCCGGATCGGCGGAGGCCAGACGCAGCCAGCCTCGGCTGGCCGGGCGCAGCAGCGTGGTGGTGATCAGAAAGCCGGGCCGGTGCGGCACCGCGCGGCTGCTTTCCTTCAGTGCCGCCATGAAAACATACTGCACATCCGGTGCGACGAGCCCGGCCGTGGTGCGCACGAACCCGCCTGCCTCCACCACGTTGGAGGCGAACATTCCCCGTCGTGCCAGCGCATACCACAGGGCATTCCAACCAAGGCGCGGCAGAAAGCGCCAGGCCAGCGCATAGGCGCTGGCGGTGGGGTCCAGCACCGACAGCGGCACGCCGACATGGTCCTGCAGATTGCGGCCCACGCCAGGCAGATCGCATCGCACCTCGATGCCCAGCGCGCGGAGTTCCGCCGCCGGGCCGATGCCTGACAGCAGCAGCAATTGCGGCGAATTGATCGCCCCGCCGGCCAGCACGATCTCGCGTCGCGCGTCCAGCCGCTGGCGCGCGCCGCCACGCATCACATCCACCGCCACCGCGCGGCCGCCCTCGATCACGAGGCTGGTCGCGAGGCATCCGGTGAGCACGGTCAAATTGGATCGCGACCGCACCGGATGCAAAAACGCCCGCGCGCTCGACCAGCGCTGCCCGCCCTTCTGCGTCACCTCATAGGGACCGAACCCGTCCAGTTCGGCGCCGTTGAAATCGGCGTTGTGGCGCAGTTGCAGGCTGGCGGCGGCATCGGCGAAGGCGCGGCTCGCCGGATGCAGCTGGCGCAGCGGCGCGACATTCAGCTCCCCGCCGCGCGCATGAAACTCGTCAGAACCGGCCTCATGATTTTCATGCGCGCGAAACGCCGCCAGCACCTCGTCCCAGCCCCAGCCGACATTGCCGGCCGCTTCCCATGCGTCATAGTCGCTGCGGTGGCCGCGGATGTAGATCATGCCGTTGACCGCGCTCGACCCGCCCAGCATCCGCCCGCGCGGCGCGGGGATCGCGCGGCCGCCGGTGCGCGCCTCGGCGGCGTAGGAAAATTCCCAGTTGAATCGGGCATCGTTCAGCAGCGTTGGGTTGCCCATCGGGGTGTTGGTCTTCCACCGCGTGGGCCAGGCCTGGTCATCCTGTCCGGCCTCGATCAGGCACACCCGCGTCGCGGGGTCCGCCGACAGGCGGTTGGCCAGCACGCAGCCGGCGGAGCCGGCACCGACGATGATGAAATCGAAAGGCTCCATCAGCTCAATAGCCGAGCGCGATGCCGTCCTTGCGTGGATCGCTGCCGCCGATCAGCACGCCGCGCGCATGATCGATCCAGATCGCCTGGCCGCCGCCATGCGGGTTGGGGATCGGCGCGGTGCGGTGCCCGAGGCGCTCCAGCCCGGCCACCACGTCGGCGGGAATTCCACGCTCCAGCTGCACCTCGCCGGCGCGCGGCAGCACCCGCGCCAGATCGAGCGCGGCCTGAACGTCCAGCCCATATTCAAGCATGTTGCTGAGCAGCAGGCTCTGGCCCATCGGCTGGAAATGCCCGCCCATCACGCCATAGGGCATCACCGCGCGGCCGTTTTGCATCAGCATGCCGGGCAGGATGGTGTGCATCGGGCGCTTGTCGGGCGCGATGCAGTTGGGATGTCCGCGCTCATAGCGGAAGCTGAATCCGCGATTATGCAGCAGCACACCGGATTTTTCCGCATGGATGCCCGAGCCGAAGAAATCGAAGATCGAATTGATGAAGCTGCATGCATTGCCATCGCGATCCACCACGCACAGATACACCGTGTCGCGATGGTCGGGCAGCACCGCCTCGCCCGCCGCCGGCAAATCCATCATCGCGCGATCGTCGCGGATCAGCGCGCGCAGCCGGCCGAGATATTCGTCGGAGTTCAGCTTGCCGACATCCACCGCCACCTGCGACGGATCGGCAACGAACGCGTCGCGATCACGATAGCCAAGCCGCGCCGCCTCGATGTGGCGGTGCAGCCTGGTGATGCCGAGCGGGCCATCGGATGCCGGCTCCAGCCCTTCGAGAATTCCCAGGATCATCAGCACCAGCAATCCAGAACCGTTAGGCGGGCACTGGAACACCTCATGACCGCGCCAGGAGCGGCTGATCGGATCGACGAAGATCGGCGCATCGAGGCCGCGGGCGAAATCCTCCTCGGTGTGCAGCCCGCCGCGCGCGCGCAGGCTGGCCACCAGGTCCGCCGCCACCTCGCCTTCATACAGCGCGCGCGCGCCCTCGCGGGCGATCCGGCGCAGCGTGGCAGCCAGGGCCGGATGGGTGAAGCGGTCGCCCGGGACCGGCACCGCGCCGCCGGGCAGATAATGCGTCGCGCCCTGGTCGCGCAGGCGCTGCTGATGCACCTGCCAGTCATGGCCGACGCGCTGGTGCACGCGAAACCCGTTCTCGGCGAAGCCGATCGCGGGGCGCAACAATTCATCGAGCCCCTTCGTGCCGTGCGCGGCCAGCAGCTTCTCCCAGCCGGCGACCCCGCCCGGGACGGTGACGCTGTGCGGTGATTGCGGGTCCGGCTCGGTGAGGCCGCGCGCCTCGAAAAAATCGATGCTGGCCGCCGCCGGCGCCCGGCCCGAGGCGTTGAGCGCCACCACCCGCCCGGTGCCGGCGGGTGCGTACAGGCAGAACATGTCGCCGCCGATCCCGGTGGATTGCGGCTCGATCACGCCGAGCAGGGCGACAGCGGCAATCGCCGCATCCATGGCGTTGCCGCCCGTCCGCAGCACATCCAGCGCCGCCAGGGTCGCCGCCGGCATCGAGGTTGCCGCCATGCCGTTGGCGGCGTAGGCCGGGCTGCGGCCGGGCAGGTGGAAGTCGCGCATGGGCCGCTCCTCGGGCGTCGTGGCGTCCAGCGATTGCTCGCATGCGCGTCCCCCATTGGCAACGCCTGGATCGCGGGATACACGCCGGCTCAACCGGCAGCGGAGATTCGGGCGCGTGGCGAGCATCGAGGATTTCGACCGGCTGGATATCCGCGTCGGCACCGTGCGCGACGCCAAACCCTT
>DAHWBL010000151.1 GCA_027323595.1 Acetobacteraceae bacterium
AGATACAGGCTCCCGCAGATCAGCACCCGCGCGGGCGGGCCATCCAGCCGCGCCAGCGCGTCCGCCACCGAGGCCGCGGCGGTCGCGCGTCCGCCCGACGCGGCGATGATGCTGTCCACGTCGAGCGCGTCGTGCTGTCCGGGTTCTGACACCGCCTGGATGGTCGTTGCGTGCTCCAGCAGCGGGCGCAGGAATTCGGCCACGTCCTTGCTGCGTTTCATGCCGACGATGAGATGCACCGGCCGGTCCGCCCAGCCGCGCAGATGCCGTGCGAGCACCTCCGCGGCACCTGGGTTGTGTCCGCCATCGAGCCAGAGTTCCCAGTCCGGCGGCAGAAGATCAGCGAGCGGGCCGCGCAGGCGCTGCATCCGCGCCGGCCACTCCGCCGCCGCGATGCCGGCCAGCGCGGCGTCGGGCACCGCCGTCGCGGCGCGCAGTGCCGCGATCGCGATGCCGGCATTGTCGAGCTGGTGCGCGCCGGCGAGCGCGGGTGCGGGCAGCATGACCGTGCCCGCGCTGTCCTCGAAACGGATGCCTTGCCCGTCGCGCGTCACCTGCCAGTCGCGATCGCGCGCGCGCAGCGCCGTGCCGGCCAGGTCGGCCTGTCGTTGCAGCACCGCCATCGCGGCGGCATCCTGGTGTCCGGTGATCGCCGGCGCGCCCGGCTTGATGATGCCGGCCTTCTCGGCGGCGATGGTGGGCAGGTCGTGGCCGAGAAATTCGCGATGATCGATCGAGATCGCGGTGATCGCGCTCGCCGCCGGCCGGCCGATGACGTTGGTGGCGTCATAGCGGCCGCCGAGCCCGACCTCGATGATCGCCAACTCCGCAGGCGTGCGCGAGAACAACAGGAATGCACAAGCGGTCAGCAGCTCGAACACGGTGATCGGCGCGCCGGCGTTGATCGTCTCCACCTCGTCCAGCACCGCCGCCAGAGCGGTTTCGGAAATCTCCTGTCCGGCCAGCACGATGCGCTCGGTGAAGCGGACCAGATGCGGCGAGGTGTAGACATGCGCGCGCCACCCCGCGGCGTGCGCGATCGCGCGCAGATAGGCGCAGGTGCTGCCCTTGCCGTTGGTGCCCGCGACATGGATCACCGGCGGCAGCTTCGCTTCGGGATGATCGAGCCTGTCGAGCAAAGCGTGCAGCCGGCCAAGGCTGAGATCGATCAGCCGCGGATGCAGCCCGTGCAGCCGCGCGATCAGCCCTTCGATCCGGTCCGACATCGATCAGGCGGCGGTGGTGCGCGCGTCCGCCCCGCGCAGAAGTCCGGTGATCCTGGCGAGGGTTTCGGCAAGCTCGGCGCGTTTGACCACCATGTCGATGATGCCATGCCGGTGCAGGAATTCGGCGCGCTGGAAGCCCTCGGGCAGGGTCTCGCGCACGGTCTGCTCGATCACCCGCGCGCCGGCGAAGCCGATCAGCGCGCCAGGCTCGGCGATCTGGATATCGCCCAGCATGGCAAAGCTCGCGGTGACGCCGCCGGTGGTGGGGTCGGTCAGCACGGTGATGAAGGGCAGATGCTGGTCCTTGACCAGCCGCGCGGCGATGGTGGTGCGCGGCATCTGCATCAGGCTGATCGCGCCTTCCTGCATGCGCGCGCCGCCCGAGGCGGTGTAGACGATCAGCGGCGCGGATTGCAGCACCGCGAGGCGCGCGGCGGCGACGATGCCCTCGCCGACCGCCGCCCCCATCGAGCCGCCCATGAACTCGAACGCCATCGCCGCGACCACCGCCTGGTGGCCGCCGATCTTGCCGTGCGCGACAAGGATCGCGTCTTCCATGCCGGTCTTGTCGCGCGCGTCGCGCAGCCGGTCCGCGTAGCGCTTGCTGTCGCGAAAGCGCAGCGGGTCGGCCGGCACCTTGGGCAGCTCGATGCGGGTGAAGGCGCCGTCATCGAAGCTCCAGGCCAGCCGGTCGGCGGCGGTGGCGCGGAAATGATGGCCGCAATGCGGGCAGACCTTGAGGTTGCGTTCGAGCTCGCGATGAAAAATCATCTGCTGGCAGGCCGGACATTGCTGCCACAGATTGTCGGGAACCTCGCGCCGGCCAAGCAGGGTGCGGATGAGCGGACGGACGAACTCGGTGAGCCAGCTCATCGCCGGCCCGCCCGCACCGCGTCGGCGAGTTCCCTGACCTGATCGAGCACCTTGCGCACCGTGTCGGGCCGCGCGCGGCCATGTTCATCAAGGCTCGCCGCCAGCGTGTCGATCAGCGCGGAGGCGACCACGGCGCCATCGGCGATGGAAGCGGCCTCGGCCGCCTGCGCTGGGGTGCGCACGCCAAAGCCGATGGCGATCGGCAGATCGGTGTGGGCGCGCACCCGCGGGATCGCCGCCGCCAGCGAGTCGGCCGAGGCGCTGCGCGTGCCGGTGATGCCGGTGATCGAGACGTAATAGACAAAACCCGAGGCGCCTTCGAGCACCTTTGGAATGCGCGCATCGTCGGTGGTGGGCGCGATCAGCCGGATGATGTCGAGCCCCTCGGCGGCAGCGAAGGGGGCGACCAGATGCGCCTCCTCGGACGGCAGATCGACGATGATCAGCCCATCGACCCCCGAGGCGGCGGCATCGACGCAGAATCTCTCGACGCCATAAGACAGGATCGGATTCAGATAACCCATCAGCACGATCGGCGTGGCGGCGTCCTCGCGGCGGAAATCGCGCACCATGGCCAGCGTGCGCGCGAGTTTCGCACCCGCCGCGAGCGCGCGCTTGCCCGCCGCCTGGATGATCGGCCCGTCGGCCATCGGATCGGTGAAGGGCACGCCGATCTCGATCAGGTCGGCGCCGGCACCCGGCATGCCGCGCAGCAGCGCCAGCGAGGTGGCGCCGTCGGGGTCCCAGGCTTCCAGAAACGGGATCAGCGCGCCGCGCCCGGCGATCCGCAGCTCGGCGAAGCGGGCGGCGATGCGGCTCACAGCACCACACCCAGATGCTCGGCGACCGCGAAGATGTCCTTGTCGCCACGCCCGCACAGATTCATCAGGATCACCCCGTCCGCCGGCATGCTCGGCGCGAGATGGCCGACATAGGCGAGAGCGTGCGCCGGTTCGAGTGCGGGGATGATGCCCTCGCAGCGCGTGCAGAGCTGGAACGAAGCCAGCGCCTCGTCATCGGTGGCCGACACATATTCCACCCGGCCGATCTCATGCAGCCAGGCATGTTCCGGACCGATGCCCGGATAATCGAGACCGGCCGAGATCGAGTGCGCCTCGATGATCTGTCCGTCGTCATCCTGCAGCAGATAGGTGCGGTTGCCGTGCAGCACGCCAGGCCGGCCGCGCGACAGGCTGGCCGCGTGCTCGCCGCTGTCCAGTCCGCGCCCGGCCGCCTCGACGCCGAACAATTTCACCTCGCGGTCATCGAGGAACGGATGAAACAGCCCCATCGCGTTGGAGCCGCCGCCGATCGCCGCCACCACCGCGTCGGGCAACCGCCCGGTGGCATCGAGAATCTGCGCGCGCGCCTCGGTGCCGATCACCGCCTGGAAATCGCGCACCATCATCGGATAGGGGTGCGGACCGGCAACCGTTCCGATAAGGTAATAGGTGTCGGACACATTGGCCACCCAGTCGCGCATCGCCTCGTTCATCGCGTCCTTCAGCGTGCCCGCGCCGGAGGTGACGGGTTTGATCTCCGCACCGAGCAGCTTCATGCGGAACACGTTGGGCTTTTGCCGTTCCACGTCGGTGGTGCCCATGTAGATGGTGCAGGGCAGGCCGAACAGCGCGCACACGGTGGCGGTGGCCACGCCGTGCTGGCCCGCCCCGGTCTCGGCGATGATGCGGGTCTTGCCCATGCGCCGGGCGAGCAGGATCTGGCCGATGCAGTTGTTGATCTTGTGCGAGCCGGTGTGGTTCAGCTCGTCGCGCTTGAAATAAATCCTGGCG
>DAHWBL010000156.1 GCA_027323595.1 Acetobacteraceae bacterium
GGCGGCAGCGCGCGCGCAGGTCCGCCGACAGGCCGGACCGCTCGGGGCCAAGCACATAGGCCGCCGACAGCGGATGGTGAAAGCGCGGCAGCTCCTCCGCCTCGTCCAGTAGCTCGACGCCGACCAGCACGCAGCCGGCCGGAAGTTCCAGCGTCTGCACCGAGTCGAACCGCCAGAGCGGCACATGCGCGGGAGTGTCGGAGGTGTCGGCCAGCCGGGCGGCGCGGGCGTCGAACCCGGCGCCGATGGTGAAGCAGAACGCCGCGCCAAAGCCGTGCGCGGTGCGCAGCAGCGCCCCCAGATTGGCGGATTTGGAGACGCCCTCGACGCCGATGCCGCAATAGCCGCGCGTGCCCGGCGGCCGGCTCACCGGCGCCGGGCCGTCGCCATCAGCGCTCGTTGTCGTCGCGGTCCGTGCTGACCTCGATCTCGGTGCCGAGCGGATCGGCGTCGTCCTCGAGATCGGAGGTATCCTCCAGCACGTCCTCCTCGGCGTCGTCGTCGGCCGCCTCGACCTCGACCTCGATCTCGACGTCCTCGGCGACCGCCGGCTTCTTGGCGCGGGTGTCAGGCGCCACATTGCCGCCAGCGCGGCGCAGCTTGGGCTGGTCGGGCGGCTGCTCGGTGCCGCATTTGGGGCAGACCGCGGGGGTCTTGGTGAGGTCGTAGAAACGCGCGTTGCAGGCAACGCAGACACGCTTCAGGCCGAGTTCGGGCTTCGCCATCGTCCATCCTGCTGAATGCGCCCCGCTGGTCAGCGTTCGGGGCGGCGCGCGGCCCGCCATGATGGGCCGAAGGCCGCGCCGGGTGCCACCAGCGGGCGCGCATGTCAATCCCGCCGTTGCACCGACCCGCCGAACCGCCGGCACGGGCGGTTTCAATTCGCCGGGAAATTCTCTACAGCCGGGCGGATGAATGCAACCGTTTCCCGCCCCCTGACCGCCCATCCCGGCCGCGCGCTGAGCGGCGACATCACCGTGCCGGGCGACAAATCGATCAGCCACCGGGCGCTGATGTTCGCCGGCCTCGCGGTCGGGCGCACCCGCATCACCGGCCTGCTGGAGGGCGAGGACGTGCTGCGCACCGCCGCGGCGATGCGCGCGCTGGGCGCCGAAATCAGCCACGACGCGCAGGGCTGGCAGGTCTGGGGCCGGGGCGTCGGCGGGCTCACCGAGCCGGACGACGTGCTCGACATGGGCAATTCCGGCACCGCCGCCAGGCTGCTGTGCGGGCTGCTGGCCAGCCACCCGATGTTCGCGGTGATGACCGGCGATGCCTCGCTGCGCCGCCGCCCGATGCGCCGGGTGACCGACCCGCTGGCGGCCATCGGCGCGCGCTTCGCCGGTCGCGCCGGCGGGCGGCTGCCGCTGGCCATCGAGGGTGCCGCCGACCCGCTGCCGGTCGCCTATCGGCTGCCGGTGGCCTCGGCGCAGGTGAAGTCCGCGCTGCTGCTGGCCGGGCTCAACGCCGCCGGCCACAGCGTGATCGAGGAACCCGAGCCGACCCGCGACCACAGCGAGAACATGCTGCGCCATTTCGGCGCGCGGGTGGACATCGAACCCGACGGCGCCGGCCGGGTGATCACCCTGCACGGCCAGCCCGAGCTGCGCGCCGCCGACATCGAGGTGCCTGGCGACCCGTCCTCGGCGGCCTTCCCGCTGGCCGCCGCCCTGCTGGTGGCGGGCTCGGCGGTGCGGGTGCGCAATGTCGGGCTCAACCCGCTGCGCGCCGGGCTGTTCGCCACCCTGGCCGAGATGGGCGCGCGCATCGACATCGCGAACCATCGCATCGCCGGCGGCGAGCCGGTGGCCGACGTCACCGCCAGCCATGGCGGGCTGCGCTCGGTGGATGTGCCGGCCGCGCGGGTGCCGAGCATGATCGACGAATATCCGATCCTGGCGGTGATCGCCGCCACCGCCACCGGCACCAGCCGGATGCGCGGGCTGAAGGAATTACGGGTGAAGGAGAGCGACCGCCTGGCCGCCACCGCCGCCATGCTGGACGCCGCGGGCGTGCGCGTGGCCATCGAGGGCGACGATCTGCTGGTGCATGGCACCGGCGGCGCTCCGCCCGGTGGCGGGCTGGTGGCGACCCACATGGACCACCGGCTGGCGATGAGCGGGCTGGTGCTGGGGCTGTCCGCCAGGGCGGCGATGCGGGTGGACGACGCGAGCTTCATCGACACCAGCTTCCCCGGCTTCGTCGCGCTGATGCGCGGGCTTGGCGCCGACATCGGATGACCCGCTCGCCCCCGAACGATGTTTTCACCGCCCGGATCATCGCAATCGACGGCCCGGCCGCCGCCGGCAAGGGCACGCTGGCGCGCCGGCTGGCCGCCACGCTCGGCCTGCCCTATCTCGACACCGGCCTGCTGTATCGCGCCGTCGGCCGGCGCGTGCTCGACGCCGGCGGCGACCCGGCGGACCCCGCCACCGCCACCAGCGCCGCCGCCGCACTCACCGAGGCGGATCTGCGGCGTGCCGACCTGCGCGGCCCGCACGCCGATGCCGCCGCCGCCAAGGTCGCCGCCATCCCTGGCGTGCGCGCCGCCCTGCTCGGGTTTCAACGCGGCTTCGGCGCCACCGGCGCGGTGCTGGACGGGCGCGACATCGGCACCGTGGTGTTCCCCGACGCGGCGGTGAAGCTTTTCGTGACCGCCAGCCTGGACGCCCGCGCCCATCGCCGCTGGCTGGAGCTGCAGGCCAAGGGCAGCGAGGTCGGGCTGGAGGCGGTGACCAAGGACATGCGCGCGCGCGACGCGATGGACCAGGCCCGCGCCGCCGCGCCGCTGCACCAGGCCGCCGACGCGCATCTGCTGGACACCACCGGGCTCGATCCGGACCAGGCGTTCGCCGCCGCGCTGGCGATCGCGCGGGCCGGTCTGCCGCCTGGCTGAGCCCCTCGGTGCGGGTGCCGCCATCTTGACTCGCGCCCGCGCCGGGCGCATGTCGCCGCCACGAGGGCCCATCGCGTCGCGGTGACGGCCTTTTTCGTGCAACCCGGTCCGCCAGAGCGCGGACAAGTCGTGCCTCGCATCGGCGCGCCGTTCGTCACCCCGGGCCATCGGCCCGCCCGACAGGAAACACCCGAACACATGGCTTCCACTGCCGTTATCGAAGATTTCGCCACCCTTCTCGATGAGACCCTTGGCCGGGATTCCGGCTTTGACGGGTCCGTCGTCACCGGCCGGGTCGTCCGGCTCACCGACGAATACGCCATCGTCGATGTCGGTCTGAAAAGCGAGGGCCGGGTCGCGCTCAAGGAATTCTCCGCCCCCGGCGCCAAGCCCGAGGTGAAGCCCGGCGATTTCGTCGAGCTGTTCGTCGAGCGCTACGAGGACCGTGACGGTTCCATCGTGCTGTCGCGCGAGAAGGCGCGGCGCGAGGAGGCATGGACCACGCTGGAGCGCGCCTTCGAGCAGCAGACCCGCGTGAACGGCACCATCTTCGGCCGCGTCAAGGGCGGCTTCACCGTCGATCTGGGCGGCGCGGTGGCGTTCCTGCCGGGCAGCCAGGTCGATATCCGCCCGGTGCGCGACGTCACCCCGCTGATGGGCAGCCCGCAGCCCTTCCAGATCCTCAAGATGGACCGCGCGCGCGGCAACATCGTCGTCTCGCGCCGCGCCGTGCTGGAAGAGACCCGCGCCGAGCAGCGCAGCGAGCTGATCCAGGGCCTCAAGGAAGGCATGATCCTGGACGGCGTGGTGAAGAACATCACCGACTACGGCGCCTTCGTCGATCTGGGCGGCGTCGATGGCCTGCTGCACGTGACCGACATCGCCTGGCGCCGCATCAACCACCCGGCCGAGGCGCTGACCATCGGCCAGCAGGTCAAGGTGCAGGTGATCCGCTTCAACCCCGAGACCCAGCGCATCAGCCTTGGCATGAAGCAGCTCGAGTCTGATCCGTGGGAGGGTGTGGCGGCGAAATATCCGCCCGGCGCGAAATATCACGGCCGCGTCACCAACATCACCGACTACGGCGCCTTCGTCGAGATCGAGCCCGGCGTCGAGGGTCTGGTGCACGTGTCGGAAATGTCGTGGACCAAAAAGAACGTCCATCCCGGCAAGATCGTCGCCACCAGCCAGGAAGTCGAGGTCATGGTGCTCGACGTCGACAGCTCCAAGCGGCGCATCTCGCTCGGCCTCAAGCAGGTCCAGCGCAACCCGTGGGAACAGTTCGTCGACGAGCATCCGGTGGGCTCCACCGTCGAGGGCGAGCTGCGCAACATCACCGAGTTCGGCCTGTTCATCGGCATCTCCGCCGATATCGACGGCATGGTCCACATGTCCGACATCTCCTGGGACGAGCCCGGCGAGCTGGCCATCGCGAAGTTCGAGAAGGGCCAGATCGTCAAGGCCAAGGTGCTCGACGTCGATGTCGAGAAGGAGCGCATCAGCCTGGGCATCAAGCAGCTGCATGATGATCCGGCGGCCGACGTTCTGAGCCGCGTGCACAAGGGCGACATCGTCACCTGCGTGGTCACCGCGGTGCAGGCGAACGGCATCGAGGTGAAGGTGGACGAGATCCTCAGCGGCTTCATCCGCCGCGCCGAGCTCGCCCGCGACAAGTCCGACCAGCGTCCGGACCGTTTCGCCGTCGGCGAGAAGGTGGATGCCAAGGTCGTCGCGGTGGACCGCGCGGCGCGCAAGCTGTCGCTGACCATCAAGGGCAAGGAAGTCGAGGAGGACAAGCAGGCGATCGCCGAGTTCGGCACCACCGACAGCGGCGCCTCGCTCGGCGACATCCTCGGAGCCGCCATCCGTCGGCGCAACCAGCAGGCGCAGACGGAAACCGACTGATCGGCGTGGCCGGGCCGGTCGCTTCGCGATGAGCCTCGAAACCGATCTGCTTCTGGACAGGCGGCGCCTCAAGCGCCGCCTGTCTTTTTGGCGCATCCTCGCGGTCATCGCCCTGGTGGTCGCGATCGTCGTCGCCACCGGGCGCACCGGGCTGAACCCGCCCACGCGGCTGCATGTCGCGCGGGTCTCGATCACCGGCACCATCTCGGACAGCCCCAAACTCACCGAAGCGATCAGCAAACTCGCCGACGACCGGTCGGTTGCCGCCCTGATCGTGCGGATCGACAGCCCCGGCGGCAGCGTCGCCGGCGGCGAGGGGCTGCATGACGCGATCGTCCGCGTCGCCGCGAAAAAACCGGTGGTGAGCGTGATGGCCGGCCTCGCCGCCTCGGCCGGCTACATGATCGCGGTGCCGGCCGCGCGGATTTTCGCCCGCGAAAGCACGCTGACCGGCTCGATCGGCGTGCTGCTCGAAACCGGCGAGGTTTCCGGCCTGCTGGCCAGGCTTGGCATCGGCGCGGAGAGCATCACCTCCGGCCCGCTGAAGGACCAGCCCGGCTTCACCCATCCGCTGAGCGATGCCGGACGCGCCGCGCTGCGCGACATCGTGCATGATCTCTACGAACAATTCGTCGCCATCGTCGCCACCGGCCGCCACATGGACCCCGAGCGGGTGCGCGCGCTCGCCGATGGCCGCGCCTATACCGGCCGGCAGGCGCTCGGTCTTGGCCTGGTCGATGCGATCGGCGACGAAACCACCGCGCGCGCCTGGCTCGCGGCCGAGCACCATGTCTCCGTCGACCTTCCGGTGCGCGATCTGCATGTGGATGACTGGCGCGACCAGTTGCGCAACCAGCTCAGCGGCGCGATCTCGGACGCGCTGTTTGGCGTGCGCGCCGGCACCGCCGCTCGGCTTGACGGTGCCTGGGCCGTCTGGCAGCCTTGAGGCGGAGGCTGCACAATGACGAAATCAGAATTGATCGCCGCGCTGTCAGCCGCCAATCCGCATCTGCTGGGGCGTGACATCGACGCCATCGTGAGCGTCGTGCTCAGCGAAATCACCGCCGCGCTGGCGCGTGGCGACCGGGTCGAGCTGCGCGGGTTCGGCGCCTTCACCGTGAAGCATCGCACCGCGCGCACCGGCCGCAATCCGCGCACCGGGCAATCCGTGCCGGTGGACGAAAAGGCCGTGCCCTTCTTCAAGGCCGGCAAGGAACTGCGCCAGCGCGTGGACCGCGGCGCCAGCTAGAGCGGTTTGCCTCGACCGTCATCAGCATCGACACTGTGAAACCGCTCCAGCCATATGATGAGCGAGCAACTTTATCGCCCAGACCGATTCCGGTCTGGGCGATGTTGCTCTAACCCTGAAGTGCTGCGTCGGCGGCCGCGGCGACATGCGCCACCGCCGCCTGCCGCGCCGCCGCCGCGTCACGTCGCGCGAGTGCCGCCACCAGCGCCTGGATCTCACCGATCGAAACCGCCAGCCTGCCTTGCGCGCCGAGCGAGCTGGTGCGCAGCAGATTGATCCGCGCGTTCAACCGGTTGAGCAGGTCCATCACCACCGGATTGCCCGCCCCCAGGCAGAGCGTCTCATAAAAATGCCTTTTGGCGGCAAGCATTTCGGCGATCGCCGCGCCGTCATAGGCAACCGCCAGCCGCTTCGCCGCCTGGTCCAGGGCGCCGATCATCGCATCGTCGGCCCGTTCGGCGAACTGCTCGGCGGCCAATGCCTCAAGTGCGCCGCGCACCCGATAGATGTTGCGCGCCTCCGCCTCGGTCATGCCGGCCACCGCGACTCCGCCACCGACCCCGGTGATCAGCAATCCTTCTGATTCCAGCTAGCGAATCGCCTCGCGAAGGCTGGTGCGGCTGACATTGAGCTGCTGGCACAGATCCTTCTCCACCAGCCGCGCGCCAGGCGGCAGCCCGCCACTTTCGATCGCCGCGCGCAGGCTGGCGGCGATCTTGCGTCGCAGCGGTGCCGTCTCCTGGCGCAACGGCGCGAGCGCGGGAAGATCAGCCATCCGTCTCGACCGTGCGCGCCGGCGTGTTGGGGGTCACACCGCGGCGTTTGCGCTGGCGATAGGATTCGTTGCGCCGCGCCCAGTCGCCACGGGTGGCCGCCATCGCGTTCGCGTCCCAGTCGTCGGACCAGTCGCCGAGCGAATAGCCGAACCATGGGCTCTCCGGCTTGAGTTTCGGCAAGCCGATCTTCTCCCACAGCAGCTTCGCGCCCTCCATGAACTCCTTCTTGGGCAGCGCGAGCGGCGGCATCGGCGTCTTCATGGTGGCATCGATCAGCATCGCCGAATCCGGTGCCGGGTTGGCCTCGGTGCGCGGGCCGTGCCCATGCTCGCGATTGGGGATCACCAGCGTGTCGTGCTGCGGATTGCACCGATAGGCCATCGCCCAGAATACCGCGTCGGCATTGTCGGGGTCGATATCGTCATCGATGGCGATGACGAATTTGCCGATCACCGCCTGCAAGGTGATGGTGCCGTGCAGCGCCCGCCAGATCTCGGTGCGCGGGGTGCCGCGCGCGAACTGCAAAAACACGAATTTGCGCAAATTGGTCAGCGGCTCATGCAGCGCCACCCGCTTGATGCCCTTGATGTTGAGCCGGTCGCGCAGATGGGTGAGGAACAGCGGCTCATAGGCGAGGCGCTTGACCACGCTCGATTCGCTCGGTGTCACCTGGCTGATCATCGAGGTCATCACCGCGTCGCGCCGCCGCGTGATGGCGGTGACCTCGATCACCATGTTGAAATCCTCGAGCGCCACATAGCCGTGGCTTTCGCCGAAGGGGCCCTCGGGTTCGAGGAAATCCTGATCCACCAGCCCCTCGACGACGATCTCGGCCTCCGCCGGCACCAGCAGATCGACCGTGTGGCCACGCACCACCCGGATCGGCGCACCGGCGAGCGCACCGGCGACCGACATCTCGTCAAGCCCGATCGGCAGCTTCTGCGGCCCCTGGAAACCCACCACCGGCGGACACCCCAACACGATGGCGATCGGCATGCGCTCACCGCGCGCCTGATACTTCTTCCAATGTTCGTAGCCGCCTGCACGCATGTTGACCAGCATCATCATCCCGAGCCGGTCCGGCGCCTTCAGCATGCCGCGATAGGTGCCCATGTTCTGCACCCCGGTATCGGGGTCGGCGGTGATCACGTTGGTGGCGGTGAAATAGGGGGCCGCATCGAACCCGGGGGTGGAGATCGGCACCGGCAGCGCGGCCACCCCGCCGCCGGGGCGATGCAGCTCCTCGCCGGTGACGATCACCTCCTGGCA
>DAHWBL010000166.1 GCA_027323595.1 Acetobacteraceae bacterium
GCCGGCGGTGCGCGAGGAGCTGGAGACGCTGGCGCAGCAAATCGGCGTGGCCGGGCGGGTCTTCTTCACCGGCGGCTTCGTCACCGAGGCGAGCTGGCGGCTGTGGCTGCGCGCCGCCGACATCGCCGTGCAGTTGCGCACCTACGGGCTCGGCCAGATCTCCGCCGGCCTGGGCGACTGCCAGGCGGCGGGGGTGCCGTGCGTGGCGAACCTCTCGCTGGCCGAGGCGGTCGCCGCGCCGGACTGGGTGCGGCGGGTGCCCGACGAACTGTCCGCGGTGCTGGTGGCCGAGACGTTGGCCGGCATGATCGAGGCCGGCGCGCACCGCACCCGGCCGGTCGAGGCGCGCGCTGCCTTGCTCGCCGAGCGCAGTTTCGACGCCTATGCCGGCCGGCTGCTGGCCGCGCTCGGGCTGGATGGACAGCGAATGGGCGGGCAGGGGGCATGAGCGCGGTGCTGGTGGATGTGAGCGAGCTGCTCGCCGCACCGGTGCGCA
Source organism: Acetobacteraceae bacterium (assembly GCA_027323595.1). GTDB lineage: Bacteria > Pseudomonadota > Alphaproteobacteria > Acetobacterales > Acetobacteraceae > CAIVDX01. The sequence goes on from DAHWBL010000166.1 coordinate 497, forward strand.
CCGGCATCCAGCGGGTGGTGCGCTCGCTGCTGCGCCACTGGCCGGCGGCGGGGCAGGTGCGGCTCTGCCGGTTCGTGCCGGGGCGCGGGCTGGTGGAGGTGCCCGACGCGGTCCTGCCCTGGCTCACCGACGCGACCGAGGCGGCCCGGCTGGCCGCGCCGGACACGCTCGCCCAGGCGATCGGCGCGCTGCTCGATGACGCCGCGCCTTCAATCCCGCCCGAGCCGCCGATCCTGGTGCCGGAGCTGTTTTTCGACGCCGCGCGCTGCGCCGCCCATCGCGCGCTGCTCGCCGTCGATCCGGGGCGGGTCCGGTTCCTGCTGCATGACCTGATCCCCTGGCTGCATCCCGAACTGATCGGGGTGCGCGGGGTGGCGCATCTGATGCCGTATCTGACGCTGCTGCGCGACGCCCGGATGGTGGCGTTCACCAGCCAGGCGGTGCGGCACGAATTCGCCACCCGCATCCGCCGGATCGGCCTGCCGGAGGGCGACGCCCGACAGGCGGCGGCGCTGGCGCGGGTCGGCCCGGTGGTCCCGCTCGGCGCCGACGGTCCGCCGATCCCCCGGCAGAAATTTTCCGCCGCCCGGCGGACCTATCTGTGCGTCGGCTCGGTCGATGGGCGCAAAAACCAGGCTGCGGTGGTGGCGGCGTTCCGGCAGTTATGGCAGGCCGGCAGCGACGCGCGGCTGATCGTGGTGGGGCGGGTGTTCGCCCAGATGGAAGATGGCGCGGATGCACGCGCGCTGCGCGACCTCGCCTCCGATCCGCGCTTCACCCATCTGGTGGACATCGACGACACCGCGCTCGCCGCCCTGTACGGCCAGGCGCGGGCGACGATTTTCGCCAGCCACCGCGAGGGCCACGGCCTGCCGCCGATCGAGGGCCTGCGCGCCGGCGTGCCCGCGATCGTCACCGCCGCGACTCCCAGCATCGCCGACCTGCCGCCCGCCGGGCAGATCCGGCTGGAGCAGCCGACGGCGGCGGCGATCGCGGCGGCGGTGACGCTGCTGGAAACCGACGACGGCGCGGCCAGGCTGTGGGCAGCGGCGGCGACCCAGACGCCGCCGGACTGGTCGAGCACCGCGGCCGCGCTGGCCAACTGGATGAGCGGAGACGCAAGATGAGCGATATCGATGCGAGCCAGAGCGATCGCGCCGCCTTCATGGGCTATGTCGAGCATCTGCGCGACGGCGCGCTGCTCGGCTGGGCGTTCGACCCGGCGCGCCCGCAGCACCGGCCGATGGTGCGGGTGCTGCTCGACGGGGTGGTCGCGCTCACCGCCAGCGCCGACGAGTTCCGCCAGGATCTGCGCGACGCCGGCATCGGCGACGGCGCCTATGGCTTCACCGTGGCGCTGCCACGCGAGGCGCAATGGCGGGATTCCGCCCGGATCAGCGTCTGCGTCGGCCCCATGGACGCCGAAATGACGCTCGGCTGGGCCGGACGGCGACAGATCGTCGCACCCCCCGACCCGGCGGACGAACCGGCGCTGCTGGCGCTGCCGACGCTCGATCCGGCGCGCGAGGAAGCGTTGCTGACGCTGCTGCTGCTCGGCGACGGGCTCGCCGCGGCGCTGGAGCGGCCCGAGACGCTGGTGGTGCCGGCGGATGCGCTGGGCGAACCAGGCGCGCTGTCGGGCGACGGCCTGCTGGAACTGCTGCTGCGGCGCCTGGCCGGGGTTACGTAGCCGGGCTTGCTTAGCTGGGGCTGCGTAGCTGCCCTGGGCGCACGCGCTCCGGTTCCATAATATTCCTTATGCGACTTTTGGATGTCGCAACGCCCGCGGTCTCACCCCGCCGCCGCCGCGTCATAGCCATAGACCCAGCTCGCATCGGTCGGCCCGCGCATGAACTGGTTGCCGTGCGAGGTCAGTTGCAGCCGCGCCGTGCGTTCCTGCCGCGCCGCCTCGAAGCGGGCGAACACCTGCCCGATCTCGCCCCTGCCCGCGCCGGACGCCTCGCCGAGCAGCCGCGCCAGCACCAGCGCGTCCTCCATCGCCGAGGCCGCGCCCTGCGCCATGTAGGGGGTCATCGGGTGGCACGCATCGCCCAGCAGCGCCACCCGCCCGACCGCCCACGACGCCATCGGGTCGCGCTCCAGGATCGCCCATTTATGCACCTTCGGGCAGGCCGCCAGCACGCGCTGGACCTGCGGATGAAACCCGGCGAAGGCGGCGCGCAACTGCCCCACATCGCCCTCCGCCGACCAGCTCTCGCGCGTCCAGTCCGGCTCGGGCACCGAGGTCACGAAATAGATCTCATCCTGCGCGGCATTGACCGGATAGATCACGATATGCCGGTCCGGCCCCCAATATTTGGTCGAGGCGCCATCCACCCGGTGGTCGCCCATCAGCGCGGCCGGAAAGGTCGCGCGGTAGGCGACGCGGCCGGACAGGTTCGGCGCCTGCGCGCCAAACAGCAGCTCGCGGGTGCGCGAATGCACCCCGTCGGCGCCGATCACCACATCGGCGTGCGCCACGGAGCCGTCGGCGAAGAGCAGGCTCACCGCCGCGTCATCCTGGCTCAGATCGACCAGCCTGCGCCCGAAATCGATCTCCGAGGGGTCCACCGCCGACAGCAGCGCCTCATGCAGATCGGCGCGGTGCATCAGCAGATAGGGCGCGCCATAGCGTGCCTGCGCGGCGGCGCCCAGTTCGAGGTCGAACAGCATCTCGCCAGTGTCCCACGCGCGATTTGCCCAGTTCGGCGGCGCGAATGCGGTCGCGCGCACCCTGCCCTCCAGCCCCAGCGCGCGCAGCACCCGCACCGCGTTCGGGCTCATCTGGATGCCCGCGCCAACGCGCCCGAAGCCGCCGGCCTGCTCATAGATGCGCACCCGCATCCCCTGCCCGCGTAACGCGGCGGCCAGCGCCAGCCCGCCGATGCCGGCGCCGATGATCGCGATGGAGGTGGGCGGCATGGACGACATCCTCAGTGATAGGGGCCGAGTGCCGCGACCGAGGCCGCGGCGAAGCCGGGATCGATGATCTGATCCAGATCGATCGCCGCCGACAGCATTTTCTGCCGCACGAAAAACTGTTGCAGCCGCTCGACGAAGCCACGATCCAGATGCTGGTCCGGATCGAGCCCGGCGGGAAACGAATTGCGCACCAACGCCGGGTCCAGCGCCGCGCCGCTGGCGATGATGTCGATGATCCGCTCACGATCCTTGTCGTGCGCGAAAGCATCGTTGTAAACCCGCACGCCGCGCATGAAGCAGGTCATGAAATCCTGCGCGCGCGGCCGGTCCGCGATGAAGCCCTCGCTATAGACCAGCGGCACGATCGACCCGCCCGAGGCCGGGGTGAATTCGGTGAAGTCGCACACATCGCGCGCGAGGCCCGCGCCGATCGCCGCGGTCATGAACGGTTCCAGATCGATCGCGCCATCCACCGCCCCGGTGGCCAGTGCCGGCATCATGTTCGGATAGGACAGCTCGACCAGTTCCACATCGCCCAGCTCCATGCCGTGCTTGCGCAGCAGATCCTCCAGCAGCATGGTCACCGAGGATGGCCGCGCCGACAGCGCGATGCGCCGCCCGCGCAGGCCGCGCACCGATTCCGCCTCGCTCGGCCGCACCATCGGCGGACGCAGGATCAGCCGCGTCGCCGAAAATCCCGGACGGATGGAATTCTTGTCGCCGACCAGCGCCAGCCTGAGCCCGCGCCGCACCGCCGCGAACAGCCCCGGCGTGATCGAGATGCCCGACGCATCCACCTGGCTGGTCGCCGTCGCGGTCAGCAATTCCGGCGCGCTGGCCAGGCGCTGCATGCGCACCACCAGCCCGGCCTCGACGAAATAGCCCAGTGCGTTGGCGATATGCACCGGCGCGTCGGTGACCCCGCCGACCGAGGCGAAGCGCACCACCCGCGCGGTCTGTGCGCGCAGGCTCGGCGCGGCAAGCACGGCAGCGGCGGCAAGTGCGGCCCGGCGGGTGATCATTGGCTGGTCATACGGCGTTTCCTGTCGCGCAAACTCCGCCGCGCGGCACGCCAAGTCAAGCAAGCCCGCGCCGATCACCCCGCGTCGAGGCCGATGTCGCGGGTTTCATGGGTGAGCAGCACCGACACCAGCGTGATCAGCCCCAGCGCCACCAGATACAGCGACACCGGCCACACCGCGCCGGTCCAGCCCAGCAGCGCGGTGGCGATGATCGGCGCGAACCCGCCCGACAGCGCCGCCGAAACCTGACAGCCCAAACTGGCGCCGCTGTAGCGCACGCTGGTGGCGAACAATTCCGGCAGATAGGCCGCCTGCGGCCCGAACATCATGCCGTGGGTGAGGCTCATCGACACCACCAGCGTCAGGATCACGATGGTCGGGTCCCGCGTCGCCAGCAGCCAGAACACCGGATAGGCCAGCAGCATCGACAGCACCGCCCCGCCGGCATAAAGCGGCCGGCGACCGACGATGTCGGACAGCCAGCCAAACAGCGGAATGGTCACGAACTCGGCGAGTGCCGCGAGCAGAATGCCATCCAGCACCAGGCCGCGCGGCAATCCGAGCCTGCCGGTGGCATAGACGATGCTGAACACGGTGATCACATACACCCAGCCGACCTCGCTCACCTTCAGCCCAACCGCTGCCAGGAACACGCGCGGCTGGCGCATGATCACATCGAGCAGCGGCGCCCTGGCGATGCCGCGCTGCCGCGCGCGCAAAAACGCCGGCGTCTCCGCCAGCCGCATCCGCACCCACAGCCCGATGCCGATCAGCACCGCGCTGAGCAGAAACGGAATGCGCCAGCCCCAGCCAAGGAAAGATGCGTCCGACATGGTCGAGACCAGCAGAAAGGTGCCGGTGCTGGCGGCGACACCAACCGAAAACCCGACCTGCACCAGGCTGCCATAAAAGCCGCGCCGGTTGGCCGGCGCATGCTCGATCACCATCAGCACCGCCCCGCCCCACTCGCCACCGATGCCGATGCCCTGCAACAGCCGCAGCACGATCAGCAGAATCGGCGCCCACACCCCGATGCTCGCATAGCCAGGCAGGCAGCCGATCAGAAACGTGCCCGCCCCCATGATCAGCATCGTCAGCGTCAGCATTTTCTTGCGCCCCAGCCGGTCGCCGTAATGGCCGAATATCGCGCCGCCGAGCGGCCGGGCGACAAAGCCCACGGCATACGACCCGAACGCCGCCAGCGTGCCGGTGAGCGGGTCGAAGGTGGGGAAGAACAGCTTGTTGAACACCAGCGCCGCGGCGGTGCCGTAGATCAGGAAATCATACCATTCGACGATGGTGCCGAGCACGCTGGCGAACACGATCCGCGCCATCGGCGGCGAGCTGGTCAGCACGGGCGTTGGGTTGTCCATTCTGGCGACCTTCCTGCTGACGGCAATAAAGTGGATGATTTTCCACTATCGGAGAAGCAAAACCCATACCATGCGCCCTGCCCTTCGCGCGTCCACGCGCGACGTGCAAGCCGGACCGGGGTTGCCCGCCACAATGCTGGCCGAAGCGGTGCCGCGCGTGGTAACACAACCTCCGGTGGTAAATGCCACGCAGGAACGCGAAACGATGCTGGCAGGACAGCAGGGCGCGACGGCCGCGCCGACCGAACAGGCGCAGCCGGTTCAACCCGGCAATGGCGGCGCAGCGATCGACTTCGCGGCGGCCATCGTCGCCGCCGCCGACGACGCCATCATCGCCACCGATCTGGATGGCCGGGTCCTGGTCTGGAACCACGCCGCCACGCGCATTTTCGGCCACGAAGCCGGCGAGATGCTCGAACAGGATTTCGCCCGGCTGATCCCGCCGGACCGGCCCGAGGAGGACCGGCGCACACTTGCCGCGATCGCGCGCGGTGAGCGGATCGGCCATCTGGAAACCCTGCGTCTGCACAAAGACGGGCGGCTGATCAACGTGTCGGTGTCGGTGGCCCCGGTCGCTGACGCGCACGGGCGGATCGTCGCCGCCGCGCGGGTGATCCGCGACGTGACCGAGCAGCGGCGACAGGATCGCGAACTGGTGCGCGTCAGCCGGCTCTATGCCGCGCTCAGCCAGGTCAGCCTCGCGGTCGTCACCGCCACCACCCAGACCGAACTGCTGGATGAGGCCTGCCGGGCGCTGGTCGTGCAGGGCGGATTTCGCACCGTGGGAATCTGC
>DAHWBL010000179.1 GCA_027323595.1 Acetobacteraceae bacterium
AGACGGCATCGAGACCATAGGCGCTGTGCAGGGCGCGCACCGCGAGCTCGGTGTATTCGGCGGCGATCAGCACGCTCACCTTGATTTCGCTGGTGGAGATCACCTGGATGTTGATGCCCTTGTCGGCCAGCGTGCGGAACATGGTGCCGGCGATGCCGGCGTGGCTGCGCATGCCCACGCCCACGATGCTGATTTTCGCGACATCGGGGTCGGTCAGCACCTCGGCGAAGCCGATCTGGTCGTGCAGCGCGCCGATCGCGGCCTGCGCGCGCGGCAGGTCGGCGCGCCCGACGGTGAAGGTGAGATCGGTGGTGCCGTCGGCGGCCAGATTCTGCACGATCATGTCGACGTTGATGTTCTGTTCGGACAGCGGCACGAACACCGCCGCCGCGACGCCGGGCCGATCCGGCACCCGCCGGATGGTCAGCTTGGCCTCGTCGCGGGAATAGGCGATGCCGGCGACAGCTTCTTTTTCCACGATCTCGTCCTCATCCACCACCATGGTTCCGGGCCGGTCGGCGAAGCTCGACAGCACCGGCACCCGCACCCGTTCCTTCATCGCCAGCTCGACCGAGCGGGTCTGCAACACCTTCGCGCCGACCGAGGCGAGTTCGAGCATCTCCTCATAGGCGATGCGGTCGAGCTTGCGCGCGCGGGCGACGATGCGCGGGTCTGTCGTATAGACCCCGTCCACGTCCGTATAGATGTCGCAGCGCTCGGCGTGCAGGGCGGCGGCGAGCGCCACCGCGGAGGTGTCCGAGCCGCCGCGGCCCAGCGTGGTGATGCGCCCGTCCGGGCTGATGCCCTGGAAGCCGGCGACCACCGGAATTTCGCCCGCCGCCATCGCGGCGAGCATGGCGGTGCCATCGATGCTGTCGATGCGCGCCTTGCCGTGCGCGGCATCGGTGCGGATGGGCACCTGCCAGCCGGTCCAGGAGCGGGCGCGCGCGCCGAGCTGTTGCAGCGCGATGGCCAGCAGCCCGGTGGTCACCTGCTCGCCGGTGGCCACCACCGCGTCATATTCCGCCTGGTCGTGCAGCGGCGAGAGCTGCTGGCACCAGCCGACGAGCTGGTTGGTGGCGCCGGCCATCGCCGAGACCACCACCGCCACCTCGTTGCCGCGCCCGGCCTCGCGCCAGACGATGGCGGCGACGTTGCGGATGCGTTCGAGATCGGCGACCGAGGTGCCGCCGAACTTCATCACGATGCGCGCCATGAACCACTCCAGACCGCCCCTGCCGGCATCGATCATCCGGTGGCGGGCGCCAAAAACCACACGCGGCGCTTGCAAGCATGCGCGCGCGCTCACATACCGGGGCGGCTGGAGGCAGGCAACATGCGCGAGATGACAGACGGGAATGCGTCGGCCGGCGGTGCCGCCGATGCCACGCTGGCGGCCGCCGAGATCGCCCGCTTCGCCACGCTGGCGGACCGCTGGTGGGACCCCGCCGGGCCGATGGCGCCGCTGCATGCGATGAACCCCGCGCGCATCGGCTGGGTCCGCGCCGGCATCGCCGCGCGTTTCGGCGCGGGCGCGCGGCCCGATGTGCTCGATGTCGGCTGCGGCGCGGGGCTTGCCGCCGAGGCGCTGGCGCGCGCCGGCCACCCGGTGCTCGGGCTCGACGCGGCCGAGGAGCTGGTGGCGGTGGCGGCCGCGCATGCGCAGGGGCTGGACCTGAAGCTGCGCTACCGCGCCGGCCGCGCTGAGGAGCTGGCCGCCGAGGGCGCGCGGTTTTCGGTGGTCACCGCGCTCGAGGTGATCGAGCATGTGCCCGATCCGCGCGCCTTCATCGCGCTGCTGGCCGGGCTGCTGGCGCCGGGTGGGCAACTATATGTGTCCACCCTCAACCGCACCCGCCGTGCCTGGCTGCTGGCCAAGTTCGGCGCCGAATATGTCGCGCGCATGCTGCCGGTGGGCACCCATCATTGGTCCGGCTTCGTCACCCCGGCCGAGCTCGCCGGCCATGCCCACGCCGCCGGGCTGCGGCTGGCCGACACCACCGGCCTGCGCCCGACCGCGCGCGGCTGGATCGCCGGTGGCGACTGCGCGGTGAACTACATCGCCCGGCTGGAGAACTGATACGGCTGATTAGTGCGTCGGCAGGCCGGGCATGGTCTGGCCGGCAATGATCCCTGGCAGCCGGTCGCGCATCCCGTTGGCCGCCTGATTGATCATCTGCTGCTGTGCGGGGGTGAGCGCGCCATACAGCCCTTGCGCGGCGGCCTGCACGCGCGACAGGGCGGCGG
>DAHWBL010000186.1 GCA_027323595.1 Acetobacteraceae bacterium
TCGCCGGGCGCCGCGCCGCCTTCGATCTGGCCGTGCATGATGTTCCCCGCCCTGGCTCGGGGGCTGTTTCAGGCCGCCCCGGTTTGCTCGGCGCGAAGGATGCGCGTGCCCGCCGGCGGGGTCAACCGTGCCGACCCCTCAGGCACGGCGGAAGGTGACCACCAGCACGTCGCGATGCGCCGGCGCGCGCGCGTCCACCGCCACGATCGGGGTGACACCGTGCAGCACCCGCCAGTCATCCACCCAGGCGGCATCAAGAGGTTCGGTGAGGGTGAAGCGCCCGCGCTCGGACCGGTCGCCGGCATGGATGGAGGTGACGCCGCTTGCGACATTGTGCCGCCCGACCAGCAGCACCAGCACGTAATCCACCCCGTCGCGATGCATCCCCTCGGGCGAGGGCTGGCCGGGCGCATCCGCACCCGCCTCGATGCGGAACTGGTGCACCTCGACATGCCAGTCCGGCCGATGCGCGAGCGCATCGAAAATGGTGCGCGCCGCATCCAGTATCGCAACGAATGCCGGATGCGCGGCGGTGGCCTCGGTGATCGGGTCGAACCAGCGCGCGATGCCGCCATTGAGAGGGTTGTAGTCCCGGCTTTGATAATGCGGCTGGTGCGCCTTGCGCTGCCAGCCGCCCGTGTCGGCGGCGAACACCGCGAAACGACGGCGGCGATAGCGCCCGCCATCGGCCATGTAGCGATCGATCCCCAGATCGCCCCAACTGTCGGCAAACCCCTGCCAGTCCGCGAGGGCACCCGCGCCCAGCAGATCCCGCATTGCCAGGGCTGGCGAAAACGCAAATCCGTCCCGCCCCAGATCGGCCGCGATCGCGCCGAACGGTGCGGCGATCGGGGCGATCTCGTGGCGCGGGGCGATGGCGTTCGGCTGGTCACTCATGGTCTGATCCCTGCTGGTTTGGCGCGCGCGCGATGCGCAGATCGAGCGGATGGCGCAACGTCAGCTCCTGCGCGCGGCGGGCGAGCTGGATGTCCAGCTCGACCACGCGCGATTTCCAGCGCCGGTTGAATTCACGCTGCACCGCCCAGCGTCCGCCATCGGTGCACTGGATCTGCGCCAGCACCACCACCCCGGCACTGTCCACCTTGTCCACCCCCAGGATCGCCAGATCGCCGGTGATGCGATCAGCAAAGGCGGCATCTCCGCGCAGCTCCGCCGCGGTCGTGCGCAGCGCCTCGAACACGCGCTCCACATCCTCGTCGAACTCCAGATCGACGCTGATCTGCGCTTGCGAAATGCCACGATTGAGGTTGGTGACGGTGCCCACCGTGCTGAACGGAATGATATGCACCGACCCATCGGGCGCGCGCAGCCGAATGGTACGGATGGACAGATGCTCGACCACCCCGGTGAGCCCGGCCAGCGTCACCGTGTCGCCCACCTGCACCGCGTTTTCCAACAGCAGGAAAATGCCGGTGATCAGATCCTGCACCAGCTTTTGCGACCCAAACCCGATCGCCACGCCAATGATGCCCGCCCCGGCCAGCAACGGGCCGATATCCACCCCGATCTCGGCCAGCGCGTTGAGCCCGATGATGACAACCAGCGTGCTCATCAGCGTCGTTCGCAACATCGGCAGCAGCGTGCGCAGCCGCGCCGCGCGCACCGCCTCGCCCGAGCGGTTGAGCCGCGCGAGCTGCCGGCCCAGCGCCAGATTGAGCAGCTCCCACACCACAACACCCACCGCCGCGGCGAAACCGAGCCGGATCATCGTGGCAAGCAGCCGCCCGCCGAGCGCGCCGGCACCGAACCAGCTCGCGACATTGACGCCCCACACCTGCAACAGCGCCAGCGCGGTGCACGCAAGGATCAGAACACGCAGCAGGTGCCGCAGCGGCGGGCCATAGGCATGCAGCCGCACGGTGAGCGGCGCTGACGCACTGGGCTGCACACGCACCATCCGCACCAGCGCCCCATCGAGCAGAATGGAGGCCATCCGCGCCGCGCCCAGCACCACCGCGGTAACCAGCAGGAAATGCAGCACCGCGCCCGCGCCATTGGCCAACGCCATTGCGTAGATCAGCCACAATCCAAACAGCAGCACCGTGGCGATCCAGTGCCACGACTCCGCGAATTGCACCCGCGCGGTGGACAGCCCCCCCGCGTCGGCGCGGCTCGACCCGGCGAGCCAGGCAGCCACCGGCACGCGCGCCTGCCAGATCATCGCCAGCGCCAGCAGATGCACCACCAGCCCGCCGAATTTCAGCAGCGAGTCATCCGCCGCCGGATACAGCCCGAAAATCCGCCCGATCGCCGGCAGCGTATAGACCACCGCCCCGGTCACGATCAGCCGCCGCGCCCAGCGCTTGACAAAGCGCGCCCCCGGCGTCGCCAGGCTCAGCAGCCGCAGCGACCCCGCGCGCGGGGCAAGCAACGCATCGAGCGCGCACAAAACCACCCGCGCCACCAGATACGCGCCGCCGATCTCGCGAACGATCGCCCCCCCCGCGATCGAGGTGATCAGATGCTCGCCGCCCTGCGCGATCGAGGCGAACATCGCCAACGGCACCAGATCGAGCAGCAGCCGCAGCAGCGCATAGGGAGTGCGCCGCAGCAGCAGGGCTGCCGCCCGCCCCTGGCCAGGCGCCTGCACCGGCTCGCCCGGCGGCTCGGCGAGCGGCGGTTCGGGGTCCGGCCCGGTGGCCCCGGCCTCGGCCAGATCGATCGCCGTGCCGCTCTGGCTCTGCTGGCTGTCGCGGCGCCGTCGCCGCGCCGCGCGCTCCACCCGCTGGGCCGCCCGCAACAGCGCCGCGCGCGGCCGCGCCAGCAGCAGCCGCACCAGCGCGTCCGCGACCACGGCCGCCAGCAGCACGAGCCCGCCCTGGCCGAGCGCGCGCAACAAGGTGGCGCGCGCCGCCGGG
>DAHWBL010000254.1 GCA_027323595.1 Acetobacteraceae bacterium
CGGGCATGGTCTGGCCGGCAATGATCCCTGGCAGCCGGTCGCGCATCCCGTTGGCCGCCTGATTGATCATCTGCTGCTGTGCGGGGGTGAGCGCGCCATACAGCCCTTGCGCGGCGGCCTGCACGCGCGACAGGGCGGCGGCGAGGGCGGCGTCGCCGCGCAGCCGGTCCAGCGTTGCCGCCAGGCTTCCCGCGGCCTGCGGCGGTCGGTCGCATTCGGCGGCGAGCGGGGCGACCGCCTCGGTCATTTCGCGTGCCGATCGGTCCCATGCGCCCTGCTGCGCGGCGGTGATGCCCAGCCGGCCGCTTGCCTGGGCGAGCGCGCGCGGCACCTCGCCGGATTTGACCGCGCAGCCGGCCTTGCGCGGCGCGTCCGGCATGGTCGCGATGTCGGATGCGGACAATCCGGGGATGCCGGGCAGCAGCGGTGCGGCGGGTTGCGCCGATGCCGCCATGGCCGCGAGGGTGAGCCCGGCGAGTGCCGCCCCGCCCCATCCTGCCCGCCGCGCGATCATCGGCTCAATTCAGCAGCGGGATGTCGGCGAGTTTGGGCGGCGGCTTCACGCTGGCCAGATAGGCCTGGATGTCGATGATGGTGGCATCGCTCAGCTCGGCGGAGGTGAAGGGCGGCATCACCCCGGTCGGGTTGCGGATGTAGATCGCGATCGCCTGCGCCGAGATCGGCTGCGGGGCCAGCCGCAGCCCCGGCCCGCCCTGGCCCACGGTGCCGTGGCAGCCCGAGCAGCCGAGTTCCACGAACGCCGTGAAGCCGCGTCCGGGCTCGCCGGGGGCGGCGTCGGCCCGCGCGAGGGCGGGCGCGCAGATGGCTGCCACCAGCAGCGCCAGCCAGGGTGTGCGATGTTTCATGGTGCTTTTTCCCCGCTTCATCTCAGCGTGCCTGGCTGACGACATCGACCAGCGCCGGGTGGCCGGACTTCACCATCGCCACCGCCTGCTTCAGCGCCGGGCCGAGTGCCGCGGGGTCCTCGATCGGCCCGATCGACCACACCCCCATGGAGGCGGCGAGTTTGGCGAAATCGATGTTGGGGTCGGTCATGACGGTGCCGATGGTGGCGCGCGCGGTGGGCCGTCCGTGGCGGGCGGCCATGCGCTCCACATGCATCACCTCCTGGTGGTAGGCACGGTTGTTGTGCACCACCATCAGCAGCGGAATGCGGTGATGCGCCAGCGTCCACAAGGCGGTGGGCGCGCACATCAGTTCGCCATCGCCGATGATCGCCACCGGCACCCGGCCGCCGGCGTCGCGATGGGCGAGCGCGGCACCCGCCGAGGACACCGGCGAATAGCCGACGCCGTAGCCGCCGGAATCGCCGATATGCTGATAGGGCTTGGTGAAATCCCATAGCCGCGAGGGCCAGTTGCTCTGGAATCCCTGGCCGGTGGTGAGCGCCCAGTCATCATCGCGGACCTGGGCGTAGACCTCCATGCACAGCCGCGCCACCGAGATCGGGGTCGCGTCCCAGCCATAGGTCGCGGCCTGGCGGGAGCGGTCATGGGCCTGGCGCGCGGCGTCGGCGAGGGCCTTGGCGCGGGCCTCGCGCGCGTCGGACCTGCCCACCCCCCGGCGCAGCGCGTCGAGCAGCAGCGGCAGGCTGGCCTCGCCATCGCCCGAGATGGCCAGATCGACCGGCTGGTAGCGCTGGAAATCCTGGAGGTTCGCCTTGATCAGCAGGTCGGCGGCGGACAGGCTGATGAGCTTGCTGCCAGGCTTCATCATCGGGGTCGCGTCGCGATGGATCACGTCGCGATAATTGTTGACCGCGCCGTAAAGGTCGGCGACCTCGATGCCGATCACCACGTCCGCGCCGCGCAGCAGCGCGCCGGCGCGCTGCGTGCCGTTGAGCGGGTGGCGGGAGGGAAAATTCATCCGCCCGCCCTTGTCGATCACCGGCGCGCCGAGCACCTCGGCGATCGCCACCAGATCGGCCATGCCCGCGGCGGTGCGGACCGCGCAATCCACCATGATCACCGGGCTCTGCGCGTCCGCCAGCAGCTTCGCGGCCTCGGTGAGCGCGGCCGGGTCGCCGACCGGGGCGGACAGGCGGGCGAGGCGGGGGATGGCGGCGGGTTCGTCGTGGACCGGGTTCTCGGCGAGCGCGCCATCGACCACGATGGCGGTCGGCGCGTAGGGCGGGGTCATCGCGATCCGCCAGGCCCGCACGGTGGATTCGGCGAAATGCGGCAACGACACCGGCATGTCGTCCCATTTGGTGAAGTCGCGGATCAGTGCCGCGTTGTCCTGCGCCGAGTGGGTCCATTCCACCCCCGGACGGCGCTCCTCCAGCGCCAGGGTGTTGCCGATCATCACGATCACCGGCACCCGGTCCGCCCAGGCGTTGTAGATCGCCATCGAGGCGTGCTGCACGCCCACCACGCCATGCACCAGGGCGGCGAGCGGCTTGCCGGCGACCTTGGCGTAGCCATGGCCCATGCCGACCGCGACTTCCTCATGCAGGCAGGTCAGCAGTTCGGGGGATTTGTTGTTGCCGTAATTGATGATCGATTCATGCAAGCCGCGGAAGGTGCTGCCCGGCATGGTGGTGATGTAGTCCACCGGCAGGCTCTTCATGACATCGACCATGAAATCCGAGCAGCTCTTGCCCACCAGCGCCATTTCGCGCGGGGCGAGCGGCTGCGCCTCGGCGGCCTTGACGGCGGCACTCGGCGGGGCGGCGGGAGGGGGTGCCGACTCGGCGGCGCGCGCGCCCTTCGTGGTTGCCCCGGTCGCGGCGATCGCGGTGGCGCCGGCGGCCACCGCGCCGAACAATCCACGTCGTTTCATATCGAGCCTGTCGGCCATTTTTTTGCCCCTCAGCATTTCCGGTCTTTACCTGCCGGTTTCAACTGTCGGCCCGCCAGGCCCGCTCCGTCAATCACCCGCGGGTGGCACGCCGCGCCGGGCGATCGCGGCGGTGAGGGTGTTTTCCAGCAGGCAGGCGATGGTCATCGGCCCGACCCCGCCCGGCACCGGGGTGATCGCGCCGGCCACCGCGCGGCATTCCTCGAACGCCACGTCGCCGGCCAGCCTGCCGTCGGCCAGCCGGTTGATGCCGACATCGATGACCGTGGCACCCGGCGCGATCCAGTCCGCGCGCACCATCTCGGGCCGGCCGGTGGCGGCGATGACGATCTCGGCGCGGCGACATTCGCCGGGCAGGTCACGGGTGCGTGAATGCGCGATGGTGACGGTGGCGTCGGCCGCCAGCAGCAGTGCCGCCATCGGCTTGCCGACGATGGAGGAGCGCCCGATCACCAGCGCGCGCGCGCCGCGGGGGGAAATGCCGGCCGCCGCCAGCAGCCGCATCACCCCGGTTGGCGTGCAGGGCGCCAGCGTGGGCAGCCCGTCGGCGAGGCGGCCGACATTGATCGGGTGGAAGCCATCGACATCCTTGGCCGGGTCGATCGCCTCGATCACCGCGCGCGGATCGATGCCTGGCGGCAGCGGCAACTGCACCAGAATGCCGTCCACGGTGTCGTCGGCGTTGAGCGCGCCCACCTGGGCCAGCAGCGCCGCCTGGGTGGTGTCGGCGGGCAGGCGGATGGTGCGCGCGGCGATGCCCGCGGCGGCGGCCGCGCGGTCCTTGTTGCGCACATAGACGGTGCTGGCCGGGTCATCGCCCACCAGCACCACCGCGAGGCCGGGCTGGAAGTCCAGCGTGGCGACGCGGGCGGCGACGGTTGCGCGCAGCGCGGCGGCGACCGCCTTGCCGTCGATGATGGTCGCGCTCATGGCGGGCTCTCCGGTGCTGTGGGTGGGGTGGCCAGCGCGTCGAGCCGTGCGGCGAGGCCGGCGGGCGCGCCGCTGATATGCAGGATTTTCGCACGGCTCGCGCCGCCGGCATGCAGTGCCACCGCGCCGGCGGGCAAATCGAGCGCGCGCGCCAGCGCGATGCAGGCGGCGGCGCTGGCGCGGCCATCCTCCGGCGCGGCGGTGACCGCGATGCGCAGGCGC
>DAHWBL010000256.1 GCA_027323595.1 Acetobacteraceae bacterium
CCGTCGCCACATCCTCGTCACTGCCACCGACCAGCCCGAGCAGCTTGCCCTCGCGCGCCGGCTGCACTGATCCGCCAACCGGACATTCGACAAATCTGCCGCCAGCGCCGTGCACGTCGCCCGCCAGCGCCTCGATCGTCGCCGGCCGCAAGGTGCTCATCTCGATCACCACGCGCCCGCTGAGCGGGGCCGACAAAATCCCATCGGCGCCGCGAAACACCGTGTTTACCGCATCATCGTTGAGCAAAATCGTGATGATGCTGTCGCAGGCAGCGGCCAGCTCCGCGGGGGTTGCCGCCTGCACCGCGCCGGCCGCGACCAGGGGCGCGCATTTGGCGCCATCGCGGTTCCACACCACCATTTTCTGTCCGCAATCGAGCAGGCGCAGCACCATCGCCGCGCCCATCTTGCCAGTTCCACACAGCCCGATTGTCATTCTCAGCTTCCTTCCTGCTCGATTGCCGTCGCGATCCGCTCCGGCGTCAGTGGCATCCGTCGCACCCGCACGCCCAGCGCATGGCGCAGCGCATTGCCCAGCGCACCGGCCATCGGCCCGGCGACGCATTCGCCCGCGCCAAGCGGCGGCGCGTCGGCCGGCTGCAAAAGTCGCACGGCAATATCAGGCGTGTCGCCAAATCGCAGGATCGGATAATCCTCCCAGGCACGCGCGCGCGGCCCGTTGCTGTCCCAGCCGGCCTCCTCGATCAGCGTCCAGCTCGCCGCCTGTATCGCGCCCCCCTCGATCTGGTTGATCACGCCATCGACATCGATCGCCTCGCCGCAATCTACCGCGATGTGCGCGCGCGTCAGACGCACCCGCTCACCAACCTCGATCTGCGCAACAACCGCGCACCAGGCAGAGGAATTCTTGTAGCGGGCAAAGCCGATGCCGCGCCCCACGCCCTCGCCGCCAGGCGCATCCTCACGCCAATCCGCCATCGTCGCGGCCGCTTCGATTACCGCGCGCGCGCGCGGGTCGTCCAGATGCGCGAGGCGAAACCGCACCGGATCGACCCCGGCGCGCAGCGCCAGCTCGTCCATGACCGATTCGATGGCGAACACATTGCAGTGCGCGCCAAGCGAGCGCAGCGCGGAACTGCGCAACGGTCCTTGCGGCAACAGGTGATGGCGCAGCCGCCGCGCGCCCACCACATACAGCGGCAAACCGTTGCGCTCACCGGTGCCGGGCGGGAAGCCTGCCTGCTGGGCAATGGCGGGCGCTTGCGGCGTGGCCATGCTCCAAGCGGACAGCAGCGCGGTGCCCGGTGCCGCCGACGGCCTGGCAAAATGCGGCGGACTGAAAACCTCCTGGTCCCAGCAAGTGATCCTGCCGTCGGCATCCATCTCGGCGGTAACCGACACCCGCATCGCCGCGCCCGCGGGTGCGGTGGAAAGCTCATCCGCGCGGCTCCATTGGCACATCACCGGCGCGCCCGCGGCGCGCGCGAGCAACGCCGCGTCCAGCGCCACATCGTCCGCGCCGTTATGGCCGTAACAGCCCGCACCGGGACGATGGGTGACGATGATGTCGCTCTGGGGCATCGCCAGCGCGCGGGCCAGGTGCGCGCGCAATGGGAAAACCCCTTGGCTGTGCGTCCAAACTTCCAGTTTTCCATCGGTCCAGCGCGCCACCGCGCAGGCTGGCCCGATCGCGGCGTGGGCGATGTAGGGGCGCGCGAATACCCCCTCATATCGATGCGCGGCCGGCACGCAGGTCGTCTCGTCGAAAATCACCCGGCTGTTCGCCGGCAGATCATCCATCCAGTCGTGAAATTCCGACATCGGCGGCGGGGCAGGGGGTGCGTCCCATCGCAGCAACTCCGCGGCCCGCTTGGCCACCTGCCGCGCGGTGTCGTCCCGCGCGGCAACGATGCCGACCACATCTCCATCACGCAGAACCGCAAGGACGCCGGGCAGCGCCTCGATCGCGGCGCGGTCGAAGCCCACCAGCCGCGCGCGCGCCATGGCGGGGCGAACGATCCTGCCGTGGCGCATTCCTGGCAGATCGAGATCGTGAATGAACATCGTGCCGGCGAGCTTGCCCGGCAGATCGATGCGTGCCGGCGGCGTGACCGCGCCCGCCAGAATCACCGCCGGCTCCAGGCCAGTGACGTCAAGCGCCAGATCGACCCGCGCGCTAAGGTCCCAGTAGCTGCAACGGTCATTGCGGCCGACGGCGAAAAACCACCCCTCCTCGGTCTTGATATCGGTGGCCGGCACGCCAAGTTCGCGCGCCGCCTCGGCGACGAACAGGCCACGCGCCAGCGCGGTCGCCGTGCGCATCGCAGCCCCGCCCTGCTCGATCGACTGGCTGCCCGCGGTTTGGCCCTCGTCGGGTGCCAGGGCGGTGTCGCCCGAAACAATCCTGACACGCTGAGGAGAAACACAAAGCTGGCGCGCCGCGATGGCGACCATGGCCGTGGTGATGCCCTGGCCAAGCTCCACCTTGCCGCTGCGCACGGTTATGCAGCCGTCATCATCGACGCGCACCCACAGATCAAGCCGCGGATTGGCCGCGAGGTCGGCGGGCAGCGTGCTCATCGGACGGGACGGGCGACAAGCGCGTCCGCAACCCGCAGGATGCGCGCGTGCGCGCCGCACCGGCAGAGGTGGAGCTCGTCGAGTTTGCCGATCAGCTCAGCACGATCCGGAACCGGGCGGCCGCGCAGCCAGGCGAGGATGGTCATCACGATCCCTGCGGTGCAAAAGCCGCACTGCGCGGCGGTGAATTCGAGGAAAGCGGCGGCGACCGGCGCGGCGGCGTCGGATTCGATGGTCTCGATGGCCGCACCGGCGCATTCGGCGGCCGCGATGTCGCAGCTTTGCACCGCGATGCCGTTCACCAGAACCGTGCACGCCCCACAGGCACCTTCGCCGCAGCCATGGCGCGTGCCCTTCAGCGCGAGGTCGGTCCGCAACGCGTCGATCAGCAAGGTTCCAGGCGCCAACGACAATTCATGGGTGTGCCCGTTGACTGTCAACAACACCGACGGGCTCACCGCGCGGGCTCCGCCACCTTGAACACACCCAGATGATGCGACAATTCCTCCATGCGCGCGCGGGCCGTGTCGATGTCGGCGTCGAACACGCACCGCCCGGTATTCAAAATCACCACCCGGTCGGCGAGCGACATGGCAAGATCGGCGTTCTGTTCAACAAGAACGATCGCAAGTCCCTGCCGGCGCAACTCGGCGATGATCCGCCCGACCTCAGCCACGATCATCGGCGCAAGACCCTCGGAAGGCTCATCGAGCAGCAGCAGTCGCGGGTTGCCCATCAGCGCGCGCCCGATCGCCAGCATCTGCTGCTCGCCGCCGGAGAGCGAGCCGGCCAACTGTCGCTGGCGTTCACCAAGCCGGGGGAAGAGCTTCAGCACGCTCGCCAGCGACCATTGTCCCGAGCCTTTGCGTGCGACAACAAGATTTTCGCGCACCGTCAGCGACCCGAACATCCGCCGCCCTTGCGGCACCAGCCCCACACCGACGCGCGCGATCGCCTCGGGCGGCATCGCCGTGACGTCCTGACCGAACACCGAAATCTTCCCGCCGCGCGGCGGCAACAGCCCGATGATGGAGCTGATGCAGGTGCTCTTGCCGGCGCCGTTGCGCCCGAGCAGCGCCAGCAATTGCCCGTCGGCAAGGGCGAAGGAAATATCATGCAGCACGTGGCTCGCGCCGTAATAGGCGTTGAGCCGGTCCGCGCGCAGCGCCTCAGTGGCCAAGATAGACCTCCCGTGTGCGCGGATCGGCCAACACCTCCTCCCGCGTGCCATCGACGATGACCTGGCCGTGGTGCAACAGCGTGATGCTGTCAGCAAGTTCGAGCGCGGTGTCCATGTCATGCTCGATCATGACAACCGTGACCTCACGGGGGATGGCGCCGATCAGCGCGCCGACACTGACACGCTCCTCGGCGGAAAGTCCGGCAAGCGGCTCGTCCAGCAGAAGCAATTTCGGCTTTTGCGCAAGTGCCAAAGCGATTTCCAGCCGCCGCTGCTCGCCATAGGCCAATGTTCCCGCGCGCTGGCCCGCCTGTCCGGCGAGCCCGACCAGATCGAGGATTCGCAATATCTCGGCTCGCATCGCTGCACCCGCGTCGATCGGGCGAAACATGTTCCACCGCGAGCGCATCAGCCCCAGCAGCGCGAGCGCGACATTGCGCTCCAGCGTATCGCCGGCGAACAGGGTGATGATCTGATAGGTCCGTGCCAGGCCCAGATGCGCGCGCCGATGCGGCGGCATCGTCGAGACTTCCCGCCCGAACAACCGGATGCTTCCCGCGCTCGGCCTGATGTCGCCGGCGATCTGATTGAACAAGGTGGTCTTGCCGGCGCCGTTGGGGCCGATCAGCAACCGCCGCTCGCCGTGCGCCACGTGGATGTTGACGTTCTGCGTCGCCGGCACGCCGCCAAAATTCTTGCGCAGCCCGACGATCTCAAGCGCCGCGCCGGTCATCGCCCGCGCCCTAGCAATCTCTTGACGCCCGGCACGATACCCTCCGGAAGGAACAGCACGATCAGCAAAAACACAAAGCCGAGCATCATGTTCCATCGCTCGACATAGGCGGAGGCGTAATTTTTCAGCAGCACGACCACCGCGGCGCCGACCACCGGGCCGGCAAGCGTGCCCGAGCCACCGGCGATCACCGCGAGCAGCGCTTCGGCCGAGGCGGTCATCGAGAGAGCCGAGGGATGGATGTATTTGTTGTACCAGACAAAAAGAAGCCCTGCGATGCCAGCGAGAAAGCCGGAAATCATGAAGGCGGCGAAGCGGATCAGCCAAACATTATGCCCAAGTGCTGCCATGCGCTGGGGCTGGTCACGCGTGCCCGCCAGCGTCGCGCCAAACGACGATCGCACCAGTATGGCGATGAACCACAGGGCCAACACCACCACGAGCAGGGTAAACCAGTAGAACGCGCCCGGGCTGTCTAGTGAAAGCCCCAGCGGGCTCGGCCGTACGATTCCCGAAATCCCGTTGTCTCCGTTGGAAATCGCAACCAGCCGATAGGCCAGGCCCCAGACCACCTGCGACATCGCCAGCGTGATCATCAAAAATCCCAGACCGCTGGCCCGCAGCGCGATCGCGCCGAACAAGGCGGACACCGCGAGCGTCATCAGGCACGCCAGCCCAGCCGCGACCACCGGCGACACGCCCAGTTTCACTCCGGTCCAGGCGCATGTGTAGGCGGCAACACCAAGAAACGCCGCCTGCCCCAAAGAGGTCAATCCTGCATAGCCAACCAGCAGATTGAGCGATGCCGCCATCAGCACCGCGACGAGAATCTGGCTGGCCAGATTGACATAGAAATCACCACCAAGCAGAGGCAGCAAAGCCGCGGCTGCCAGCACCAGGGCGGTAGGTATCCATTTCATCACGCTCACGCCGCCAGTCTTCCAAACAATCCGCGTGGGCGCAGCGCGATCACGATGATCATCGGCAGGAACAATATAACGTAGGCCAGATCAGGGACCAACGCGATCCCGAACGTGTAGATGAAGCCAATGATGAAGCTGCCGACAAACGCCCCCATCAGGCTGCCGACGCCGCCAAGGATCACCACGATCAGCGCCAGCGGCAGCATGTCCGCATCCATGCCCGGATAGGCGGAAAATATCGGTCCGGCCAACACCCCGCCAGCACCCGCGATGCCCGCGCCAAGGCAAAAGGTGAGGGTGAACAACCGCGAAACCGGAATGCCGATCGCGCGCGCCATCGCCGGATCGTCGACGCCCGCGCGGATCATCGCGCCGATGCGGGTGCGATCAAGCAGGATATGCAGGGCCAGCGCCGACAGTATCGCGACGCCCAGAACGACCAGGCGATAGGTGGGAAACACGAAGCCGGCAACAAACATCGGCCGCGCCAGCGCCCGCGATGTCGGCACCGGGATCGGGTCGCCACCGAAGGCCATCAGGCATGCGTCGGCGATGATGAAGGAAACACCAAGCGTGACCAGAACCTGGCCGAGCGGATTGCGCGACAGCCGGCGCAACACGAACCGCTCCAGCAGCCCGCCCAACGCCGCGACGGCCAGCCCGGCAAGCAATGCCGACACCCACAGCCCAAGATCATGATCATAGCGCAGTAGGCTCGCGCCAAGATACGCGCCCAGCATGAAAAACGCGCCGTGCGTCAGGTTCGCGATGCGCATCAGGCCGAAGATCAGCGAAAACCCTGATGCAAGAAGAAACAACAGCCCGCCCAGGGCAAGGCTGTTGAGTGTCTGAACGATCCAGAACTGCACGGCGCGTGAGACTCAGAGATTCTTCGCGGGCGGAAAATCGCGTGAATAGACCGGATTGGCGAGAAATTCCTTCGGCGGATAGGTCCAGAACTGGCTGACATCGGGATAGGTCTTGATGATCGCGTTCATCAGCCGTCCGTCGATGCGCTCGACCTTGCGGATATAGACGTTGCCAACGACGTTGCCGAGATCATCGAAACGAACCGGGCCGCGCACGGTGTCTGTCTTGGTGGCGCGCAAGGCCGCCATGAGCGCCACCTTGTCCTCGGCCTTGCCGCCAATCGACTGCAACGCCACATCGAGAATTTCTGCGTTGGTGTAGGTCCCGGCTGCGTAAAACCCGGGATCGTACCCAGTCTGCGCGCGAAACGCCGGCGCGAAATGCTTGTTCTGCGGATTATCGAGTGCGGCCGAATACCAGCAGGTGGTGATGATGCCGAGCGCCTCGTCGCCCATGTTGCGCAGCACCGCCTCGTCGAGCGCGGTCATCCCGCCGATCGGCTTCACCTTGTCCATCAGCCCGTATTCGTTGAACTGGCGCAGAAAGCGAAATCCGTTCGATCCCGCAAAACCAAGGAAGATCGCATCCGCGTCAGATTTCACCTGCGCGACATAGGTGCCATAGTCCGGCGCGGTCAGCGGCGGGAACAGCTTCTGGACGATCTTGCCGCCGTTATCCTCGAACACACGCTGAAACCCGGCGGTCATCTCCTGGCCAAAGGCGATGTCGTCGGCGATCGTGATCATCTTTTTGTAGCCGAGCACCTTGGCGCAATATTCGCCCATCGGGTGCGCGCATTGCGCCGATGTGGATGTCGCGCGCACGAACCATTTGTTCGGGTGGCGCTGCGTCATGTCCTCGGCGGCGGCCACCGACAGGGTCGGGATCTGCTTTTCGGTGATGTAATCATCGATCGCCAGCGCCTCGAACGCGGCCAGCGGTCCGACCAGCACATGCACGTTGTTCTTTTCGACCAGTTCCTGGGTCTTCACCCGCGCGGTCGCCGGCACGCCGCCGGTGTCGGCAACGATCAGCTGCACCGGCCGGCCGGCGAGCATGTTGTTGCGCTCCTTCAGATACATCGCCATGCCCACTTCCATATCGATGCCGCCAGAGGCAAGCGGCCCGGTCTTGACGGTGAGCAGACCGATACGGATGGGCTCGCCGTCGGCAGCGCGAACCGACGCGGGCGCGGCGACGGCCAGGCCGGCTGTGCCCTGGAGCAACGTACGACGGGAAATCTGCATGGCTTCCTCCGATTTTGTTGTTGGTGGCTCAGGCGGGAATGATCGGCAGCAGGGCAAAGCAGGACGCATCCTGCGCGAAATGCAGCGTGGTGGTGCCGCCAAACATCTCCTCCGGCCGATCCCGCGGATCATCATGCAGGAAAGGGCCGCATCCCAAAAGCTCATTCTTGAAATTCGACAGCCGCGCGCCGGTTTTTTCCTGCCACACATAGTCGCGCCCACGCACGCTCAGCGCGATCCGGTGGCCCGCCGGCACCACGATGCAGCTCGGCCAGATTTCCACCGACACATCGACCGGCACACCCGGGGTCAGCATCTCGCGCCGCTCATGGCGATGATACGGCCGCCATGGCGTGCTCAACGCCGGATCGGTCGCGCGGTGCGAGGCACGCAGCCAGCCTTGCGCCACCGGCGTATGCGGATCGATCGCGCCAACAAACGTCACCTCGCGAAGATCGGCCGAAAACACACGCAAAACCACGAACAGATCGGCATCCTCAGTGCTCGACGACACCCGCAGGTTAACCGCCATCGGCCCGGTGATCTCGGTTTGCGCCGCGAACGGCGCCGACACGAATGTCACCCCGTCGCCCATCGCATCGAACGACACCTGCCCGGCCCGCGCCGGCGCGTCAGCCGACAGGCCCTGGGTTGCCGGATCGAGATAAAAGCGGGTGAATTCGGTGCGCGGCAGCGGCCATGCGGCTTCGGTGCGCTCACGGAACCGATCCACATGCCGCACCTGCAGGCGCACCGCCGGCTCACCGTCCCAGCCGTTCGCCTCACCCTTCAGGAAATGATCGAAAAACCGAAGCTGCAAGGCACGGCCATAATCCGTGTAAAAATGCGTCCAATGCTCCAGCCCATGCACCTCAAGCCATTTGCGCGGGCTCGCCGCACGCATGAACCCCTCGAAATTGCCGCGCGGATGCAGCCCCTGTCCGCCCCAGTTCGCCGCCGACAGGAACGGCACCGTCACCTTCGACCAATCCGGCGAACGCGCCTGGTGATACGCATCATCGAGCGGATGGGCGAGAATGCTGTCGCCGAAATCTGCCCGGTTCGCCGCCAGTTCCGCGTCCGACAACGTCTCATCGCCGCACACCAGCAGGCCGTTCACCGAACTGCGCGGCCCGCGCGTGCCCAGCCCGTACTGCACGGTCTTGACCTGCATGTCGAACCAGTTCGCCCAGAAGGTCGAAAGTATCCCGCCATGATGGGTCATGTCGCGATACCAGTCGGCCGAACCCTCCCAGATGCACATCGCCGCCAGGTGGCGCGGCTGGGTCGCCGCCACATGCCACTGGTTGATGCCGTAATAGGAAATCCCGTTCAGCCCGACGCGCCCGTTGCTCCAGTCCTGCACCCCGGCCCACTCGATGCAGTCATGAAAATCCCGTGTCTCACGCGGCGAAAAATGATCGACGAACCCTGGCGACCGCCCGGTCCCGCGTGAATCCACCCGCACGCACACATAGCCGTGCGGCACCCATTTCTCCGGGTCCACGACCTCCCAGTTCTGGTATTTGTTGGTGGAACCATAGGCGACATCAGGATGGTCGGCGATCATGTGCTGCCAGGCGCTGGGATAGCCGTCCTGGAAGGACAGCCCCTTCGCATACGGGCCATAGCTCAGGATCACCGGATACCGCCCCGGCGCGACCGGACGAAACACGTCCGCGCGCAGCACCAGCCCATCATCCATCGTGATGGCGACATCCCAGTCGATCGCCATTCCGTCCTGCACGGCCGTGCTCGTCACGTTAGCCTCCCGTCGCCGATTTTCTGATCCGTTAGATCACCACCAGTAATGTTAAGTGGTCAGCCGCATATGGGGAAATGACGTTTCCTGTTTCGTCCTATCATGAATCATGATGCATGGCGCGACGCAGAACCTCATGCACCGCCGCGGTGTCCGCCGGGCCCAGCCCCATCTGCATCCCCTGCTCATAAATCGGCAGCGTGACGTCGAAGGTCGGGGTCGGCACGTTCAACGAGCGCGCAAATCGCCCGATGATATCCATATCCTTCATCCAGGTGCTGATCTTCATCGTCGCCGGCTCGTATTCGCCGCTCGCCATCATCGGCGCGCGCATATCGAACATCCGCGACCCGCCCGCGCCGGCACCGGCCAGCCGCAGCGTCTGCGCGGGGTCCAGCCCGGCGCTGGTCGCCAGCAGCATCGCCTCGGCGGTGACCACGTTATGAACAGCCACCAGCAAATTCGCGACGAACTTCATCCGGCTGCCATTGCCGAACGCGCCCACGTCATGCGCCTCGCGCCCGAAATCCGCGAACAAGGGCATCGCCTCGGCGATCGCGCCCGCGTCACCGCTGGCATAGACCACCAGATCGCGCCTGGCCGCCTGCGCGCCGGTGCCGCTCAGCGGACAATCGAGCGGCACATGTCCGGCGGCGGCGAGAATCTCGCGCACCGCTTCCTTGTCCTCCAGCGCGAAGGTGCTCGTTTCGATCACGATCCGTGGCGACAGCCCCGCCTGCGCGATCTCGTGGGCCACCGCCCGCGCCGCCGCCGGATAGGGCAGGCTGGTGATCACCAGGCGCGCCGCCCCCGCCGCGGCCGCCACGTCCGCCATCGGCCGCACGCCGACCGCCGCCAGCTCGGCCAGCCGTGCCGGATCGAGATCGAAACCACTTACCTCCCAGCCGCGCTCGACGAGGTTCCTGGCCATCGCGCCGCCCATGATCCCCAACCCGATGATGCCGACCCGCTTATCCATCAACGTTCCTCCTGCCTGTCGCGGCGGAACATAAGTCCGCCCGCCCGGTTCGACAAACCAGCCTTGCCAGCGTCCGCCGCGCGGTCTTTGCTCGCCTCATGCGACCGCTCATCCTCCTCGCGCTCCTCGTCGGCCTCGTCGCGCCGGCGCGCGCCGTCGATCTCAAGGTCGCCACCTGGAACCTCGACTGGTTCACCGCCCGCCCCACCGGCGATCCGGGGCTGCCGCCCGACGTGCGCCGGCGGACCCAGGCGGATTTCGACCGGCTGCGCGACTATGCCGCCGCCCTCGCGCCCGACGTCATCGCGCTGGAGGAGGTCGATGGTCCCGATCTCGCCGCCTGGCTGTTCCCGGGCTACCAGATTCATTTCACTGCCGACACGGTGGTCCAGCGCGTCGGCTTCGCCGTGCGTCCGGGCCTTGCCATCCGCGCGCTGCCCGATCTCACCGACCTCGACGTGCCGGGCCGCAGCTTTCATCACCTGCGCAGCGGCGCGGACATCGATCTGTCATGGGCGGGACAGCATCTGCGTCTGCTCGCCGTGCATCTCAAGACCGGCTGCCAGCGCGCCCGGCTGGACAGCGCGCGCTCGCGCGACTGCGCGGTGCTGCGCGCGCAGATCCCCGCCCTGCAAGGCTGGATCGCCGAGCGCGCCCGCGCCGGCGACCCCTTCATCCTGCTCGGTGACTTCAACCGGGTGATGGACCCGCCCGACCTGCTGCTCCAGTCGCTGCGCCGCGTCGCCCCGCTCGCGCGGGCCACCGAGGGACAGAACGACCCCTGCTGGGGCGGCAGCAGCTTCATCGACCATATCCTCGCCGGCGGTCCGGCGCGCGGCTGGATGCGCGCCGACAGCCTGCGGGTGATGGTGTTCAAGGAAACCGATCGCGCCCGCGCCGATGCGCTGTCGGACCATTGCGCGGTGTCGGTGCGCCTCGCCATCCCCTGACCACGGATCGGTTCACCGATATTTCACCAAATTCCAGCAGCCTTGACGGCGTCTGACCGATCAAGGCCGCCCCATGACCGCTGCGACATCCACCCTCACCAACGATGCCGGGCCACGGACCAGCCAACTGCGCGGCGGCGGCGGCTTTCGCCTCGGCCCCTTCGCGGTCGATTCGCACGGCGGCCTGCGCCCCGCTCCGGCGGAGGGCGCGCGGTTCCGCTTCCATTGGCGCAACCGCAGCATCGAGGCGGAACTGCACGAATCCAGCTTCGCGCTCACCGCCCTGCTCGGCCGGGTGCCCAGCTCCGCCGCCGCCGCCGCCGCGCGGCCCGGCGCGTTCGCCGTGCTGTCGGAACTTCCCGCCATCGTGCCGCCGGATTGGTCGGTCCGGCTGCGCCCGGATCACCGCATCGAGATCGCCTGGGCGGCCACGCTGGCCAGGCCGCTGGACGCGCCGGGCCTGCTCAGCCTGCTCACCAGCTTCCTGATCGAATCCGCCCCCTATCTCGATCTGCTGGACGAATCCGGGATCGACCCGCCAGCCGGCGCGCGCGGCAGCACGAAGGTCTGACCGGGATAGATCAGCGACGGGTCGCTGATCTGGCCACGATTGGCCGAAAATATCGTCACATAGCGCACCCCGTCGCCATAGGCGCCGCGCGCGATCTCCCACAGGGTTTCGCCGGGCCGCACCATCACCGCCCCGGTCCGGGTCGGGGTTCCGCCCGGCGCGTTCGCCCTCGGTGCCGGGGGCGCGGCCATCGCCACCCCCTCGGCGCCGCGCTCGAACCCGATCTGCGCGCGCGCCAGCACCTTGCCGTTGGCGTTCATCATGTCGATGCGCAGCCGGTGCCGGCCCAGCGCGAGGCGCACATCCATGTCGGCCGACCAGGCGCCGGACGGGTCCGCCACCGCGGCGCTGACCGGATGATTGTCCAGAAAAATCCCCATCAGCGCGCCCGGCGGCACCCGCCCGGTCAGCGCCAGCCCGCCATCGCTGCCATAGGACATCGCATCGATCACCGGCCGATCGGGCGGCGCCGGCGGCGCGCCCAGCACCTTCGGCGCGCCGTGCTCGGGCAGCACCACCGCCAGCGCGGTCTCGCCATGTCCGGGTTCGGGCACGCTGACCAATGCGGGCTCGCCCGCCCGCGCCACACTGCCGTCGGGCAGGATTTCCTCGATCACCAGGCTGTGCGGCCCCGGCGCCAGCGTGCCAGACGGTGTCAGCACCCAGTTGCCGCGCGCATCGGCGGTCACCTCGCCGACCACCGCACCATTGGCGGCATCGTCGCGGATCACCAGATGCGCGCCCGCCGCCGCCCGCCCGGCCAGCACCGCGCCACCGCCCGGCGCCACCAGCACCACGTCATAGCCGGCCGCCGGCGGTGCCGCGGGCGCGGGGCCAGGAGCAGCAACAGGTGGGGCGGCAACAGGTGGGGCGGGGGGCGAGGGCATCGGCACGGCGGTCGCCACCTCGGCGGCCGGTTCCTGGCCAGAACGCGGCGGCAGCCGGCGCACCAGCATCAGCCCGCCCACGCCCAGCAGCACGAGGCCGATCGCCGCCAGCAGCAGCCGCGCCGGCCGAGATGTCGGGGGGGTGGTCGTCACCATCGCAGCATCATCGCGTCGCTGTCGCCTCCGCTCGCTCACGCCCGATGGCCGTCATACATCCAGCCTGCCTGCAAGTCAGTTATCTTCATGGACGGCCCGCGCGGGCGGATGCCGGCGCAACAGGCCCGCGCGGGCGGATGCCCGCGTAACCAGGGTAGCCGGGCGTGCTGCGCTGCGGCATGATCGGCGCGCCATTGCCAGTGGGGTACCGATGAACGTGATGCGCCTGTCGATGAAGGTCTGGGACGCGCCGACCAGGCTGTTCCATTGGGCCATCGTGCTGCTGGTCTGCGCCAGCTGGTATTTCGCCGAGACCGACCAGCTCCCGCTGCATTTCCTGTCCGGCTACACCATCCTGACGCTGCTGCTGTTCCGCCTGGTCTGGGGCGTGGTCGGCAGCGACACCGCGCGCTTCGCCAATTTCCTGCGCGCGCCCGGCCTCGCGCTGCGCCATCTGGCGCATTTCGCCCGGCGTGAGCCCGACGATCAGATCGGCCATAACCCGGCCGGCGGCTGGATGGTCGCCGCGATCCTGGCGGTGCTGGCCGTGCAGGTGGGCACCGGGCTGTGCAGCAACGCCGATTTCGACAAGGCGCCGTTCGCCGACGCGGTCGGCAAAAGCCTCAGCGACACGCTGAGCACCGTCCATTCGGTCGCCTTCACCCTGCTGCAGGTGCTGGTGGTGGTCCATATCGGCGCGGTGCTGGCCTACGCGCTGCTGAAAAAACAGGATCTGGTGCGTCCGATGGTCACCGGCAAAAAGCGCCTGCCGGCCAATCTGCGGGCGCCACGGATGCGCGGCGCGCTGCTCGCCCTGCCGATCCTGGCGGTCTGCGCGCTGCTGGTCTGGGGGCTGGTGTCGCTGGGCGGCACGTGAGGTTCGGTGCGGGCGTCTCCCCGCCGGCCGCGCGTGGTCGGCGGGGACCCGGCGGGCTATTTCTCGCGATAGACCTTGTGGCAGGCGCCGCAGGCCGCGGCGGTGTCGCCGAACGCGGTCTTGAACGCGGCCACATCGTCGGCCTTGGCCGCCGCGACCAGGATGGTCGCCTTGTCCACCAGGTTCTGCGCCGCCTTCTCGAAGCCGGCGCGATCGCTCCAGACCTCGGGCTTCGCCTTGGTGCCGGTGCCGCTGCCCGGCGGGAACATCGCCGGGATCGTCTTGCCCCATTTCACGATCGCCTCGGCGAGATCGCTGTAACCCTTGACCGGCGTGCCGGCCGCCACCCCGGCCTTCATCAGCCCGACCCCGGCGCTCATCAGATCATAGCCAGCCTCACGCGCGGCCACGATCGGCTCGGGCGCGCCCTGCGCCTGGGCACCGGACAGCGGTGCGGCGATGGTGACGGCGGCCAGAATCAGGATGCCGCCGGACAGCTTGCTCACTTGCATTGGTTTTCCCCAGGATTGACGATGGCACGCAGGCGGCGCCCGACATGCGACCGGCGCCACCCTGACGTGCGTTGGGCAGAGTATGGAATGACCCGCGCCAATGAAACCCCCATCGGCGGGAAATTCATCCCGCTGACGCCATCGAGGAATTGACGATGCCTGATGCCCAGCCCCCGGCGGCGCGCCCGATCCGTTCCGTCGCCGTGTTTTGCGGCTCACGCGAGGGCAACAATCCCGCCTTCCGCGCCGCCGCGTCCGAGCTGGGTGCCGGCCTCGCGCTGGCCGGCATGCGGCTGGTCTATGGCGGCGGGCGCATCGGGCTGATGGGCATCGTCGCCGACGCGGTGCTCGCCGCCGGCGGCGAGGCGCTCGGCGTGATCCCCGAATTCCTCACCCGCCGTGAGGTGATGCATCACGGCGTGCGCGATCTGGTGATCACCGACAGCATGCACAGCCGCAAGCAGCACATGTTCGAGGCCGCCGACGCCTTCGTCATGCTGCCCGGCGGCCTGGGCACGCTGGACGAGATCGTCGAGATCATCACCTGGCGCCAGCTCGGCCTGCACGACAAGCCGGTGCTGCTGTGCGACGTGGCCGGCTCCGCGCGCCCGATCATGGCCGCGTTCGAGGCGAGCGTGGCGATGGATTTCGCCCGCGCCGACGCGATGGCGCTGTTCGAACTGCTGCCCGGAGCCGCCGCCACGCTGGCGCGACTCGGCCAATTGCACCGCGGCATGGTGCCCGGCGACGCCGAGAGGCTGTAGCCCGCGCGCCAAGCCTTGCGAGCCGCATCCCCCCGGTCTATACCCCGCGCCGGTCGGCGGAGTGTAGCTCAGCCTGGTAGAGCACTGTGTTCGGGACGCAGGGGCCGGAGGTTCGAATCCTCTCACTCCGACCACTTCCCTCATCGCCGAAATCGCTCGGGGATGTCGTAGCCGGCCATCAGCCCATCGACGATGCCGTTGAAATGCGGCCACGGGGTCTCGCGGTAGGAATGTCCGCGCACGATGAACGACGCGCCGGCATAGAATTTCTCGTATTGCTGGTGCCGCCCGGCGAATTCCGAGCCAACCACGTCCCACGCCAGCTTGAACAGCTTCATCCGCTCCACCGCGCCCATCTGCGGGGTCGCCCAATAGGTCTCGAAGCTGTGCATCAGCGCCGGGTCGCCGGCCACCGAGATGTCGGCGGGCATCTGGAACACGCCGCCGCCGCACAGCTCGCGCAGAATATCCACGATCGCGCTGTAGCTTTCGGTGCACCAGTTCAGCGCCGCATACATGATGCGCCGGTTGAAGGTGAGGAACCCCTCCGGCCAGGCCTCGGCATCCTGGATCTGCCCGGCCACCAGCCCGGCGAGCAGCGCCTCCAGGCTCGCCAGCCGCCCCAGCGTCTCACGCACCGCCGGCACGCTGTCCGCGCCCGACGCCGCGGTCACCTTGCTCGCCAGCCCCACGATCAGCCCGAGCTTGGCCAGATAGCGCACGTTGGACTGGTGATTGCCGAAACAATGCGCCGGCGTGGTGATGTAGATCTCGCGCGCCAGCAGCGCGTCGTTATGCACGAACACCCGCTCCCACGGCACCTTCACCTCCTCGCAGATCAGCATCGCGTCGGTCTCGTCGAAGCGGTGGGTGAGCGGGCTCTCGAACGCGTCGGGTGCCTCGCGCTCGAAGGATTTGCGCGACCACAGCGACAGCCCCGGCGCGTTCACCGGCACCGCGCAGGTGATCGCCTGGCTGGCATTCTCGGCAGCCAGCGGGAGCAGATTTCCGATCCAGATCTCGTTGGCCAGCACCGCGCCGGTGGCCAGCATCTTCATCCCCGACACCACCACCCCGTCGGCGTCCTCGCGCACCACATGCAGGCTGGGCACCGGCAGGTTCATCTTCGTATAGAATTCCGGATTGCGCGCCGCCTGCGGCGGCAGCACCGCATAGGTCGCGTAGACGTCGTTGTCGCGCATATGCCTGTAATAGGCGGTCACGTTGTCGCCATAGATGCCAAAGGCGGAGGTGTTCATCGACATGCCGGTGACAAAGCTCGCCACATGGTCGGGTGAGCGGCCGAACATGCCATAACTCAGGCCCGCGATCGCACGATGCACCGCACTGCGCTTTTCCAGATCCGCGCGGGTGCGCGCGCGCAGGAAATAGGCGCTGTGGCGCTGCCCGTCCTCGATATAGCTGGTGACGTCATGGTTCGCGGGGTCCGCCTTGAAATCATAGATCGCCGCCATCGACCGCGCGGCGTTGGCGAAAGCGGGGTGGGTGGTGACATCGGTGATCAATTCGCTGCCGATATAGACGCGCCGGCCGTCACGCAGGCTCGCCAGATGTTGCTCACCGGTTTTCAGCATTGGTCGCTCCTGTTTTGATGTGATCACGGATCAGGCCCGCGGCCCGTTCGCCGCACGGCAGCAGCATGTCCACAAGCCCGGCGAAGCGGGCGAAATTCCGGGCGCTCAGCGCGTCGAACAACGCATCGTTCACCTCCGCCTGGACCGGCGCCAATGCCGAAAGTCGCGTGTCGGCCAAAGCACTCAGCCGCAGCAGCATGCGCCGCCGGTCCAGCGGATCGGCCGTCTTGTGCAGCCATCCGCCAGCCACGAGCTTGCCCGATTCGATGGTGATGAACGCGCCGCTGCGCTGCATCCAGGCCGCGACCTCGCCCACCGCCACACCCGCCGCGCCTTGCAGGCGCTGCACCGACATCAGCAGTTCATACTGCACGCCAGAAACGCCGATCAGCGCGCCGAACCCGTCGCGCACCGTGATCACGTTGCGCGAAAAGGACAGCATCGCATGGATCATCCGCCGGAACGCGGCATCCGACCCGTCCACCAGAAGATCGACGCGCGACACCGTCGCCGCACCACCGCCAGACGCTTCGGAAAATCCCATGCCCAACCCCGATATTAGCTTTGAAGCTAAGGTAATTCGCCCCCCAAGGTCAAGCCCGCTCCGCCCCGGCGGGAGCGGGCGGAAAGTTCTGCTTCTCAAGCCGGCGCAAACACCGCCATTGTGTCCGCCACCCCTGCCATCGGAGACGCCACTTCCAATGACCACCGACGCGCCGGCGATGGCGCCTGCAACCCCCCTGGATGGGCCAGGCCGTTCCGCCAGGGCGACGATCCAGCTTTACCTCGCGCTGCTCATCGCACTGCTCGCCCTGGGCGCGCCCTATGGCGGGCTCATCGGCGTGCCGATCAGCTTCATCCTCAAGAACCGGCTGCATCTTGATCCAGACCAGCTCTCCAATTTCAAGCTGTATGCGTCGCTGCCGCTGTATTTTTCATTTCTTCCAGGATTTATCAGAGACGTCTCAAGTCCGTTCGGCCTGAAGGACCGCGGCTTCATGCTGCTGTTCGGCGCGATCAGCGCCGTGCTGTACGCCACATTCGCCTTCATCGAGATCACCTATCTCACCCTGCTGATCGCGACATTGCTGCTCACCACCACCTATCTGTTCGTCCTGGCCGCGCAGAACGGGCTGAGCTCGGCGGTCGGCCAGCGCCATGCGATGTCGGGGCGGATCAGCGCGCTGTGGCAGATCGTCATCGCCATCCCGGCGATCCTGGCCCTGCTGCTCGGTGGCGCCATCAGCGATTTTCTCGAATCGAGCAGCGACCGTCTGGTCGCCGGCCTGCTG
>DAHWBL010000261.1 GCA_027323595.1 Acetobacteraceae bacterium
CCGGCCAGATCGCCGCCGGGCTCGACGCGCTCGGCGGCGGCAAGGTGCATGTCGGCGGCATCTCGCTCGGCGGCCTGGTCGCCCAGCACCTGGCCGCCACCCGGCCCGAGCTGGTCGATCGGCTGATCCTGATCGACACCACCCCGCGCTACACCGATGAGCGGCGCGCGAACTGGGCCGAGCGTGCCGCCACCGCCCGCGCGCACGGGGTGGCCGGCATGACCGAGGGGCTGCTGTCCATCTGGTTCACCGCCGAGGCGATCGCCGCCGATGGGCCGGCGGTGCGCTATGTGCGCGCCTGCTTCGCCCGCGCGGATGGGCAGGCCTATGCGCTCGCCTGCGAGGCGCTGGCCGAGGCCGATCTGCGCCCGCTTGCCGCGCGGATCGCGGCACCGAGCCTGGTGGTGTGCGGCGAGCAGGACATTGCGAGCTTCATCGATGCCGCGCGCTGGCTCGCCGGGGCGATCGCGCGGGCCGAGCCGTGCTGGCTGGCGCCGGCCCGCCATGCCTCGGTGCTGGAGCAGCCGGCCGCCTTCGTGGCCGCGGTCCGCCGTTTCCTGGCCTGATCGAAGCCGGGTTTTCAGTTTGACGCGACGCACAATATGCTGTGCCGATGGATGGTGACACCGCGCCGCTGAGCCTCAGCCTGCATCCGGCGATCAATGAGATCGCCGCGGCGGACTGGGACGGTTGCGCGGGCGATGCCAACCCGTTCGTCAGCCATGCGTTCCTGTCCGCGCTGGAGGATAGCGGCTCGGCCGGCGCGCGCACCGGCTGGCTGCCGCGCCATGCGGTGCTGCGCGACGGGGCGGGCGCGGTGGTCGCGGTGGCGCCGATGTATGCGAAATCGCACAGCTACGGCGAATATGTGTTCGACCATGGCTGGGCGCAGGCGTTCGAGCGCGCCGGGGGGCAGTATTATCCGAAATTGCAGGTCGCGGTGCCGTTCAGCCCGGTGCCGGGGCCGCGGCTGCTGATCCGTGCGGGTGCTGAGATCGATGCCGAAACGTTCGGACGCGCGTTGATCGATTGCTGTCGCCAGCTCGATCTTTCATCGGTGCATGTCACCTTCTGTTCGCAGCCCGAGCAGGAGGGGCTGGTGCGCGCGGGGTTCCTGGCGCGGCTGGGCAAGCAATTTCATTGGCATAATCAAGGATATCGCGATTTCGAGGATTTCCTCGCCGCGCTGTCCAGCCGCAAGCGCAAATCCATCCGCCGCGAGCGCCGCGACGCCCTCGCCGCGGGGCTCGATCTGCGCACCCTGCGCGGGGCGGCGATCACGGCGCGCCATTGGGATGCGTTTTATGGTTTCTATACCGACACGATCGACCGCAAATGGGGCAGCGCCTATCTGACGCGCGGGTTTTTTGATCTGCTGTCCCAGCGGCTGGGCGAGCGGGTGGTGCTGATGCTGGCCGAGCGCGACGGCGAGCCGGTGGCGGCTGCGCTCAATTTGATGGGCGAGGATGCGCTGTATGGCCGCAACTGGGGCAGCAGCGGCGAGTACCGGTTCCTGCATTTCGAACTTTGCTATTACCAGGCTATAGAGTTCGCCATCGCCCACGGCCTCGCGCGGGTCGAGGCAGGTGCCCAGGGCGAGCACAAGATCCAGCGCGGCTACCTGCCGGCGGTCACCCATTCCGCCCATTGGATCGCCCATCGCGGCCTGCGCGAGGCCGTGGCCGGGTTTCTCGACCGCGAGCGCCCCGCGGTGCTGGCCGAGATGGAGGAACTGGCGGGCCTGTCGCCGTTCCGCCGCGATGGTGGGCAGGACTAACCCAGCGGTCCTGGCTGGAAGAAATTCTCCACGTCGAGCGCGGCCATTTCGGTGATCAGCTCGGCAAGGCGCGGGGCGGTGTGGGCCAGGATCGCCTCGCCGATCGCCGCACTGGCCAGGCTGGCGTCGCCCAGCGCGCCGTCGGCATTGAGGTCCTGGGTGAGCCAGCCAAAGCCGACCGCGCCCTCGGGTTCCAGCCGCGCCATTTTTGGTTGTTGCAGCCAGCGGCTGGGGAAATCGCGAATTTGATCGGCGCGCACGAGATCCGGGCGCAACGCCAGCATTAACGAGGTTTCGATCTGTCCGCCATGGATGCCGTGCTTGCGCTCGGCCGCGCTGAACAGCCCGTCCGGCAGACCGAGCCGGCCCCAGCCGCAGGCCACCGCCAGCATCGATTCGGTGCCGCGCAGGCGCCGGCAGACCAGGTCCAGAATCTGCGGCTGGCCACCATGCGAGTTCAGCAGCAGCAGCCGGCGCACCCCGGCGCGGGCGACCGAGCGGCCGATTTCGGTCCATAAAGCGAGCAACGTCTCGGCGCTGCCGGTGAGGGTGCCGGGATAGGCGATGTGCTCAACCGACAGGCCGACCGCCTGCATGGGCAGCACCAGCACATCAGGACCGCCGGCGAGCAGCGGGGCGGTGCGGGCGAGGATGCCGGCGTTGATCTCGGCATCGGTGGCCAGCGGCAGATGCGGGCCGTGCTGCTCGATCGCCGCGGTGGGCAGGATGGCGACGGTTCGCGGCGGCAGGGCGGCGATTTCGGGCCAGGTGAGGTCGTGCCAGTTGCGCAGGCTCATCACGGTTCCATCAGGTTCGGGTGGCGCCAGGGGCTCAGCAAGCGCTGTGCCGGCGTCGGTTGGCATGCGGCGTGCAAAGACATGTCCACCAATTCAGCCCAGGAGACCAGCCCACATGCTTCGCTTTGGCCCCCATGCTCAGCAAGGACTCTCCCGCCGCGGCCTGTTGGCCGCCAGTGCCGCGGCGGGTGCCGCGGGCTTTGCTCCGCGCGCGCAGGCGGCGGACGGCAAGATCACCTGCCTGACCAGCTGGTTCGCCGAGGCCGAGCATGGCGGGTTTTATCAGGCGGTGGCGACCGGGCTTTACAAGAAGGCCGGGCTCGATGTCACGCTCAAGATGGGTGGCCCGCAGGTGAACGGCATGCAGTTGCTGACCGGCGGCGATTGCGACGTGATGATGGGCTATGACGTCCAGGTGTTGAAGAGCATCGAGAACAAGCTGCCGGTGACCACGATCGCGGCATCGTTTCAGTTTGATCTGCAAGGCATCATGACGCATGACGATGTCAATTCCCTGGCCGACCTCAAGGGCAAGAAAATTCTGATCGCCTCTTCCTCCAACAGCACCTTCTGGCCGTGGCTGAAAAAGCGCTTCGGCTTCACCCAGGACCAGGCCGGCCCCTATACGTTCAATTTACAGCCTTTCCTGCTCGACAAATCGCTGTCGGTGCAGGGCTACCCCTCCTCCGAGCCGTTCGAGGCGGAGAAGATGGGCGCGAAGGTGAAGTTTTTTCTGATGGCCGATGCCGGCTATCCGCCGTATGGCACCACGCTTGTCACCACCAACCCGATGATCCAGAAAAACGCTGATGTGATGCAGGCTTTCGTCAAGGCGTCGATGGAGGGGTGGCGCAGCTATCTGACCGATGATCCGGCCCCGGCGAACAAGCTGATCAGGATCGACAACCCCAAGATGACCGAGGACCAGCTTGCCTATGCGCGCGCGTGGATGCGCGACAACCATGTCTGCAACCGTGGCGACGCGGCGAAGATGGGGGTGGGCATCATGACCGATGCGCGCTGGAAGGCCACGCGGGACTTTTTGGTCGAGGGTGGCATGCTCAAGCCCGATGTCGATTACAAGAAGGCGTACACTCTGAAGTTCGTCGAACAGCTTGGCGTGATGATGGGATGAACCTGGTATTGTCCGAGCCGCAGCGCGCCGCGGCCGCACCGGTGGCGGTCGAGCCGGTCGTGGAAATCCTGTCGGCGGAAAAGATTTTCGCCAACGGGTTTCGTGGGCTGGCGCCGATCGACCTGGCGGTCGGCCGGGGCGAGTTCGTGTCGCTGATCGGCCCGTCGGGGTGCGGCAAGAGCACGCTGCTGAAGCTGATCGCCAATTTGATCGAGCCGTCGGACGGCAAGATCATGTGGTGGCGCGGCCCGTTCGACGCGGTTGGAAAGGCGGGTCGGCAACTTGCCTTCGTGTTCCAGGAGCCGACCTTGATGCCGTGGGCGCGGGTGGCGCGCAATGTGCGCCTGCCGTTGGATTTTCTGCGTCTGCCCAAGGCGAAATCCGAACAGCGCGTGCGCGCGGCACTGGAACAGGTGGACCTGTTGCCGGCCGCGCGCGCCTATCCGCGGCAATTGTCGGGGGGGATGAAGATGCGCGTGTCGATCGCGCGTGCGATGGTCACCGAGCCTGATCTGCTGCTGATGGACGAGCCGTTCGGCGCGCTCGACGAGTTCACCCGCAACCGGCTGGACGAGGACCTGGTGCGGCTGTCATGGCAGCGGCATCTGACCACCGTGTTCGTGACCCACTCGATCTATGAAGCGGTTTTTCTCTCCAGCCGGATCGTGGTGATGGCCGCCAATCCGGGGCGGGTGTTCGCCGAGTTCAGCGTGGATGAGCCCTATCCGCGTGACGAGAATTTCCGCGAGAGTGAGCGTTTCGCCAGTCGCTGTCGCGACCTTTCCGCGCTTCTCACCGAAGCCTCGTTCGCCAGCCGCAAGGTGGGGCCGTGACCCCGCTCGCGCAGCGCGCCTGGTTCTGGCCGGTGGTGGCGCCGATCGGGGTGGGTGTTCTGCTGCTCGTCGGCTGGCAGGCGATGTGCGATTATTTCGAGATCCCGCCTTATCTTTTTCCGTCGCCCAAGGCCATCGTCACCGCCTTCCTCGATGATTATCCCACCTTGCTGCATGCGCTGTGGAGCACGCTGAAAATCACCTTCCAGGCGTTCGCGCTGGCGGTGGTTTTGGGAAGTCTGACGGCCTTCATTTTCGTGCAGAGCCGGGTGATCGAGCTCAGTCTGCTGCCGTATGCGGTGCTGTTGCAGGTCACGCCGATCGTGGCGGTGGCGCCGCTGTTGATCATTCTGGTGAAGAACACACCGGTTGCCCTCACGTTGTGCGCGACGGTGGTGGCGATTTTCCCGATCATCTCCAACACCACGATCGGGTTGCGCACCATCGATCCTGGCCTGCTCAGCTATTTTCGCATGAACAAGGTCGGACGCGCGGAGACGCTGATCCGGCTGCGCATTCCCTCGGCGCTGCCGTTCTTCATGGCCGGGATGCGGATTTCATCGGGCCTGGCCTTGATCGGCGCGGTGGTGGCGGAATTCGTCGCCGGCACCGGCGGACGCAGCGCGGGGCTGGCCTACGAAATTCTGCAGTCGGGATTTCAGCTTGATATTCCGCGCATGTTCGCCGCGTTGTTCCTGATCACGCTGACCGGGGTGGTGCTGTTCGCGGCCATGATCGGGTTGCAGCAGATGCTGCTCGGGCATTGGCATGAAAGCGCGCTGAAGGGCGAGACATGACCGATCTGCTGGTGCGCGGGGCGGAGGCGATCCTTACTGGCGGACGCGGCGGCGATGAGCGGGCGAGCGGCGATATCCGCGTTCGCGGCGGGCGCATCACCGCCATCGGCGCGCTTGTCCCCGAGCCGGGCGAGGCGGTTGTCGATGCCAGCGGCTGCGTGGTCGTGCCAGGCCTGATCAGCACGCATCACCATCTGTTCCAAAGCGTGCTGAAGGCGGTGCCGGAGGGAATGGACCTCGCGCTCGAAGGCTGGCTGCGCACGGTGGCGTATCGGCATTGGCACAAGATCGACCAGCAGGCGCTGGTGGTGGCCGCCACCATCGGCATGACCGAGCTGCTGCTGTCGGGCTGCACCACCGTCGCGGACCATCATTTCCTGTTTTCCGACAGCTATGATTTCGACCCCGCCGACATCCTGTTCGCCACCGCGCGGCGGCTGGGGCTGCGGCTGGTGCTGTGTCGCGGTGGTGCGACGCGCGGACGTTCCTTTGATATTCCAGGCACGTTTCCAATGCCGACCGAGTCGCTCGATGTCATGCTGGCGCGCGTCGAGAGGCTGGCGGCGCGGTGGCATGATCCGTCGCCGGA
>DAHWBL010000196.1 GCA_027323595.1 Acetobacteraceae bacterium
CCAAATCAGGCCGATATTGTTGGCGGTGAGCGCCAAATTCATCCCGAACATCATCAACTGAAACATTGCATGATAGAATCGAAGATACCCGGCCGTCAGCCGCCCTGTCTCCAGTTCATGGCCGATATAGCTCGCGCTGAAGACGCTGGTGGTAAGCCCCACCAATGCGTTCAACGCGATGAACACCACGTTCAGATCATCGGCCAGAAGATAATCATCCGCCGGCGGACGGCTGTGAAACAGCATCAGCGCACAGAACAATCCAATGCCACTGAAAACGACATTGAGCCGCGCGGACCAGCGATAATCTCTGATCAGCGCCAGCACGCCGGCGCCAAACAGCGATGTCGCCAGCAGCGCGCCGATCGGATTGAACAGCCCCGCGATCACCGCCGCTCTCCACGAAAACTGTCCAGCGCGCGCACATCCACCGTGTCGAACCGCTCACGGATGCGAAACAGGAAAATTCCGATGACGATGAAGGCGATCAACACCGAGAACGCAACGCTGATCTCGACGACCAGCGGCATCCCGCGTGCGCCCGTGCCCGCCAGGATCAACCCGTTCTCCAACGACATGAATCCGATCACCTGGCTGATCGCGTTGCGCCGCGTCACCATGATGAGCAACCCCAGCAGCACCACCGACAGCGCCAGCGCGATATCCTCGCGCACCAGCACGCTCGCGCCCGCCGTCACCCGCAGCATCAGATCCATCGACAGCCCGACCAGCCCGATGCCGACCAGCATCGTGAGGCCCGTCCTGACCGCGGCCTCGATCTCGCGATGCAGCCCCATCTTCTCCACCATCCGCCGCAGCGCCATGGGCACCGCGAGCGTCTTGAAGCCGATCGAGATCAGCGCGGTCACATACAAATCCGGCGTGTTCTGAATGTGGGCCTGCCACGCCACTGACAGCGCCAGAAGGAACGAATGCAGCGACAGCGCATTGATCAGCGGGAAAAGCCGATCCTGATACAGCATCATGAAGCTGACCAGCACCAGCCCGCCGGCGAACATATGCGCGACATCGAGCGAGAACGCCGACATCACATGCCCTCCGAAATGAACAGCAACAGCGTGCCAAGCAGGCCAAGCATCAGCGCGATCCCCAGCAGGCTCGGCACCCGGAACACCCGCATCTTGGCAATCGACATTTCAAAAGTGGCCAGGAAAACACTCGCAATCACAAGCTTCATTCCATAGGCGCCAAGGGCTGCGGCGTAGGCCAAAAACCCCGCGCCGCTGACCACGAGCCCAACCGGAAAGAAAATGCAGGCGATCAGCGAGATATAGAGCAGCAGCCGCAACGAGCCGGCCAACTCGATCATCGCCAGATGCCGCCCGGAATATTCCAGCACCATCGCCTCATGCACCATGGTCAGTTCAAGGTGCGTGGCCGGATTATCAACCGGGATTCGCGCGTTCTCCGCCAATGCCACGATCACCAATGCCACCAGCGCCATCCCCAGCGACACCCGCAATCCGACGCTGTGCAGCATGAACTCCGCGATCGTCGATAACTGGCTGGAGCCCGCAACCAGCGCGACGGTGAAGGTGACCATGATCATCGCCGGTTCGGCGAGCGACGCGATCATCACCTCGCGGCTCGCGCCGATGCCGCCAAAACTGGTGCCGGTGTCGATCGCCGCGGCCGCCTGAAGAAATCGCGCGACACCGAGCAATGCGACGATCGCGATCATGTCGCCCGACCAACTGAACATCAATCCGGTCTGAAATGTCGGCACCAACGCCGCGGCAACCCAGGTGGCGGCGAAAATCAGATACGGCGCCATCCGAAAGAACCACGACGTGTTGTCGGCCAGCACGACATCCTTGCCGATCAGCCGCCGCAAATCACGATATGGCTGCAACACCGGCGGCCCGATCCGCCGTTGCAACCGCGCCTTCATTTTGCGGATCATCCCGCTGACCGCGGGCGCGACCAGCAGCACCAGCCCAACCTGGCCCAGTTGCAGCAGCAGCGCAGACATCACCCCCATATCGCCAGCACCAGAAGCAACAGGATCAGCGTCACGAATACCGCACTCAGATAACGCCGAATGGTGAGAAACTGGAGCCGGTTCATCCACCTCGCCATCCAGCCGACCCCGGCCGCCACCGGTGCGTAAGCAAATTCCCATACCGGATCACGCATAAACCGATGAATCGTCGCCGGGCGTTGATCACCTGGCAGCGGCATATCCACCTGCTCATGCGCATCAAACGCCACCGTGGCAAACACCCTGCGGATCGGCTGCGCCAGGCTGGTCGCCGAATATTGCGCGATCGGTCCGGCACCGGGGTAGCCGCAATCCCAGAACGGCGCCCGCCGCATCGCCCGCGACGCCACCCGATGAACAACCCAGGCAGCGAAGGAAGCTGCCAGAACCAGGAAAACGAATATCAAAAACCCGTTATATGAACTACGGCTCGCCGAAACCGGCGCGATCGAGAACCACGCGATGTCCAGTTGCGGCGGCATGCGCCCACCCACCAGCGCCACCGCCGCCGGCTGCATCCAGTCAATGACCGCGCCAGGAAAGATACCGGTCAGCAAACAAAGAGTCGCGCACACGACCATCGACGATACCGACCACACATCCGCCTCACGCGCCGCCGCCGCCGCTGCGGTGCGCGCACGCCCCAGATACGCCGCGCCGAACGCGCGCACGAAACACGCCGCCGCCAGTGCCGCCGACAGCGCGAGCAACACCCCCACCGCCGGCACCAGCAGCTTCAGCGCCATGCGCGGCAGATGCGGGCTCACCAGAATGCCCTGGAACACCAGCCACTCGGAGGCGAACCCGTTGAACGGCGGCAATGAAGAGATCGCCAGCGCCGCGATCAGAAAAGCGCTCGATGAAATCGGCATCCGATGAATAAGCCCGCCCAGCCGCTCCACATCCTGCTCGCCGGTCGCAACAATGATCGTGCCGGCGCCGAAGAACAGCGTGCTCTTGAACAGCATATGATTCGCGGCATGAAACAACGCCGCGGTCACCGCGAGCGCCCCGGCATCCCCCATCCCGGCCGCCTTGAACGCGAGCGCGAGCCCAAGGGCTGCGAAGATGATGCCGATATTCTCGATCGTGCTGTAGGCCAGAATGCGCTTGATGTCGGTTTCCATCAGCGCATACAGCACACCCAGCGCCGCGGTGATCCCGCCGAGCAGCAGCGCCGGCAACCCCCACCACCAGGCCGGCGCCCCCATCAGCTCGAACACGATGCGGATGAAGGCGTAGACTGCCACCTTCGTCATCACCCCGCTCATCAGCGCCGACACATGGCTCGGCGCCGCCGGATGCGCGAGCGGCAGCCACACATGCAGCGGCACCAGCCCCGCCTTCGATCCCGCGCCAATGAAGGCGAGCGCCAGCACGATCGCGCCAACTCCAGGCGAAAGCACATGTTGCGTAATCGCATCAAAGGCGAATGCCCCACCCGGCCCGGCAAGAAACCCGAACGCGAGCAGCAACGCGAAGGTGCCAAAGCTCGCCATCATCAGATAAACGTAGCCCGCCCGCGTGGTCCCCGCGTCGCGATGATGCGCCATCACCAGCGCCCACGATGCCAGCGACATCAGCTCCCACGAGAATAAAAAACTATAGGCATCCGCTGCCAGAATCACCAGATTCATGCCGGCCAGAAACGCCGGATAGAACGGCAGCACCCGCATCGGCTCATGCTCATGCGCGCCATAGCCAAGCGCATAGAAACTCGCCGCGGCACCTCCCAGATTGACGATCACCAGAAACACCGCCGCCAGCGCATCCAGATGAAAATGCGCGCCAAGCCATGGCAGACCAAGCGGCAAAACTGCGCTCGAAGCGTCCCCCGCAACGCCCACCAGCGCCATCGCGCTCAGCACGAGACAGGTCGCGAAACACCCGCCATAAATCACGCTGCTTTTAGATTCCCGCGACAGCGGCAGCAACGACAGCAACGAGCCGCCCAGCAGCACCGCCACACCGATCAGCAGCACCCGCATCACGTCACACCCACGCTCATGCGCGCAGCCTCACGCCCCGCCCGCCCATGGAACTCGTGGCGCCCTCGCCGATCAGCT
Organism: Acetobacteraceae bacterium; assembly: GCA_027323595.1. Lineage (GTDB taxonomy): Bacteria > Pseudomonadota > Alphaproteobacteria > Acetobacterales > Acetobacteraceae > CAIVDX01. The sequence continues at coordinate 4,069 of DAHWBL010000196.1, forward strand.
CGATCCCGGCCTGCTCCAGCCCGGCGATGAGCTTCATCAGCGAATCGACATTGCCGCGGATCACGCCCTCGCTCGCCTCCATCCTCTGGATCGTCGGCAATGACAGCCCGGTCCGCTCCGCCAGCTCGCGCTGGTCCATCCCAAGCAACGCCCGGGCGGCGCGCATCTGTGGCGCGGTGATCATCGGCAGGTGCCCATCGGTGTCCTCACCTTCGGTCAGACATGATGTTTAGAACATCAGTATACATATTTCAACATTCGATATGCCTATATCAACCACGCATTTTCGGAATGCCGCTCGGCGCCCGCGCACCCTGCCCCAGCCGCGCCGCGGATCGCCCGAACGCGGTTGATCCACGTCATCGCCGCACGGACGCGCCGGCGGCATAGAACATCCGCCTTCGTCAGGCTGGCCAGACACGCTCCGCGCACGAACAACCCCGTCACCGCCTCCGGTCGCGTGCGCCGCATTCCCAAAGAGACCGCCGATCATGACCCGACGCACGCGCCTGTCCTTGTTTTCCGCAGCACTGCTCCTCGCGCTGGCCACCGCCTGGTTCTGGCCGCCCGCGCATCGCATGCTGTTCGCACCTCCCGCCCCGGCCACCGACATCATGCTGTCGGGCAACATCGAGGCGCATCAAAGCGTGTTGAGCTTCACCCAGGTCTCCGCCCCGATCGTCTTCCTGCCGCTCGACGAAGGGACAACGGTCACCGCCGGCACCGTGCTCGCACGCGTCGATGACCAGCTTTACGCCAGCCAGGTGGCGATCGACCGCGCCGATCTGGCGGTCGCCGCCGCGCAGGTGAGCGTGTCGGAAAGCTCGCTCGACGCCGCGCAGCACAGCGTGATCAGCGACAA
>DAHWBL010000293.1 GCA_027323595.1 Acetobacteraceae bacterium
GCCGGCCGGGATGACGGTGGGGTCGTCGTGCTTGCCCGAGCCGCCGGCGCCGATGAAGCGATGCTGGGCGCGCTTGTAGCCTTCGATCGAGGCGTCCTCGAAGGCTTTCCAGTCGGCCTTTTTTTCCTTGAAACGGCCGACGAATTTTCGGGCGATCTCGTCAAGGCCGAGTGCCGCGACCTGCGGTGCCATTGGATGGCGGGCTGCAAATGCCTGGCTCATGGGACCCCCGTGCGGGTTGATGGATTGCCTAAAAACCTAGGAGCCACCTGGCCGGACAGTCAATCCCTCATCGGCCGCGTGCGGCCGGGGCCCTGAACGGCCGCGTGCGAAGCGAGCATGGCCATGCAGTGCGCGGCGATCATCGCGTCCTCGTCGGTGGGGATGACCATGGCGCGCACCGCCGAGCCGGGGGTGGAGATGGTTTGCGCGCCGGCGCGGTTGGCCGTGGGGTCGAGCTCGATGCCGAGCCAGCCCATGCCGGCGAGCACGCGTTCGCGGATCTGCCAGGCATTTTCGCCGATGCCGCCGCAGAACACCACCAGATCGAGGCCCTCGAGCGCGGCGGCGAGGCCGCCGAGTTCGCGGCGGATGCGAAAGACGAAATACTCGATCGCCTCGGCGGCGTGTGGCGCGGCGGAGGCGAGCAGCTCGCGCATGTCCGATGACAGGCCGGACAGGCCGAGCAGGCCGGAGCGGCGATAGAGCAGGTCGGTGATGGCGTCGGCCGACATGCCGCGGTGCTGCAGCAGATAGAGCACCACGCCCGGATCGAGCTGGCCGCAGCGTGTGCCCATGGGCAGGCCGTCGAGCGCGGTGAAGCCCATGGAGCTGGCGAGCGAGGCTGCGTCGCGGATCGCGCACATCGAGGCGCCGTTGCCAAGATGGGCGATGACCACACGGGTTTTGGCGAGCGATGGGACCAGATCGGCGAGCCGGGTGGTGATGTATTCGTAGGACAGGCCGTGGAATCCGTAGCGTCGCACGCCCTGCTCATAGAGCGCGCGGGGCAGGGCGAAGGTGTCGTTCACCCAAGGGTGGTGGCGGTGAAAGCTGGTGTCGAAACAGGCGATCTGCGGCACGTCCGGCCAGATCTCGGCGGCAGCAGTGATGGCGGCGAGATTGTGCGGCTGGTGCAGCGGCGCGAGCGGGGCGAGGGCGGTGAGTTCGTCGATCAGCGCTGCGTCCACCAGCGCGGGGCCGGTGTGGGCGATGCCGCCGTGGACGACGCGATGGCCCACCGCGGCCACCGCGGCGTCGTCGCCGTGCCAGGCGAGCAGGCGGGCGAGGGCGTCGGCGTGGAAGGGCGCGTCGGACGTCCAGCTTTGTTCGCGCGCGACCGCACCGTCGGCAAGGGTGATGCGCAGATGTCGGCCCGTGCCGACGGTTTCGGCGAGGCCGCGCGCGTGCGCGAGCGGGCGGCCGGCGCGCTGGTCGAACAACGCGAATTTGATCGAGGAGGAGCCGGCGTTGAGGGTGACGATGCGGCCGGTATTGTTCATGATTTGCACACCACGGGCTGCGATGATGATGGACCATGGCCCCGCCGACGGGCCGCGCGGGCGAGGCGGATGGTCACGTCACCCATGCGTGCTCCGGTCCGATCCCGCTTCTGGCGTGCTTGTATCGCGGCGGCGATGAATTTGCCATCCTGTGCGGTGTCGCCGGATGGTGGGGGGAGGCTGATCGATGGTCGTGTTCGTGCTGGCGCTGTTGCTGCTGCTGGTGGTGTCGGCGCTGTATGTGCACGATGTGCGGCAGAGCCAGCACACCATTTTGCGCAATTTTCCGGTGGTTGGCCATGTGCGGTATTTCGCCGAGACCTGGGGCGAATACATGCGCCAGTATCACTACCTGCCGGACTGGGCGGAACGCCCGTTCAACCGGCTGGAGCGGTCCTGGGTCTATCGGTCGGCCAAGGGGGTGTCGAACCTGGTCAGCTTCGGCAGCGAGGCGATCCCGACTTTCGTGTTCCGCAATGCGCCGTTTCCGATTCTGGATGAGGAGAAGGGGCATTATCCGGGCAAGCGGATCGGCATTACCGAGGGGCCTGGGGCGTGTGTCACGCCGTTCATGGCGCGCAGTTTTTTCAACATCTCGGGCATGTCCTATGGCGCGCTGTCATCGGCGGCGGTGACGGCGCTGTCGCATGGGGCGGCGCGGGCGGGGGTGTGGATGGGCACCGGCGAGGGCGGGCTTGCGCCCTACCATCTGGCCGGGGGTGCCGACATCATGATGCAGATCGGCACCGCGAAATACGGGGTGCGTGACGCGCACGGCAATCTTTCCGATGAGCGTCTGCGGGAGCTGGCCGCGCATCCGCAGGTGCGATGTTTCGAGATCAAGCTCGCGCAGGGTGCCAAGCCTGGCAAGGGCGGCATTCTGCCGGCGGCGAAGGTGACGCCAGAGATCGCGCTGATCCGTGGCATTCCGGCCGGGCAGGACAGCATCAGCCCCAACCGCCACCATGACATCGCCAATGTGCGCGAGCTTGGCGATTTCGTTGCGCGGGTGCGCGCGGTGACGGGGCGGCCGGTGGGGGTGAAATTCTGTCTCGGCGGGGCGGATTTTCTGGAGGAATGGTTCGCCGATGTGCTGGCGCGTCCGCAAGGGTGTCCGGATTATGTGCATGTGGATGGCGGCGAGGGCGGCACCGGCGCGGCGCCGGCGGCACTGGCCGAATATGTCGGGCTGCCGATCACCCAGGCGCTGCCGATGGTGGTGGATGCGCGGCGCGAGCATGGGCTGGAGGAGCGCATCCGCATCGTCGCGGCGGGCAAGCTGCTGACGCCCGACAAGGTTGCGTGGGCGCTGTGCATGGGCGCGGATTTCGTGGTGAGCGCGCGCGGTTTCATGTTCAGCCTGGGATGTATCCAGGCGCTGAAATGCGGCTCGGGGTTCTGCCCGACCGGGGTGACCGCGTCGGACCCGCGGCTGATCCGCGGGCTTGATCCCACCGACAAGGCGGTGCGCGTCGCGCGGTATGCGGCGCGGGTGGTCGAGGAGGTGGAGATCATCGCGCATTCCTGCGGGGTTGCCGATCCGTCCGGGTTTCGCGCGCATCACGTGACGCAGGTGGAGCGTGGGGTGTCGGGCTTTCGCAACATGGAATAGGCGCGGATTTGACGGGGCTGACCTGGCGCCGCTATCAGGATTGGCAATGTCGATCGGGGAAATGTCGCGGCCGCGGCGGGCGGCGGGTGATGTGGCGGTGGCATTGCGGTCTTGATGATGCGGATGGCGGAGGGCGCGATGGACCAGATGATCGAGCAGTTGGCGGGTGAATTGCGCGCCGCGGAGAGTACGCGGATGCCGATCGAGCCGCTGGCCGGGCGGCTGCCGGTGCGTGACATCGCGCATGCCTATGCGGTGCAGAGTGCCAACACCCGCGCGAGCCTGGTTGCCGGGCGGAGGCTGGTGGGGCGCAAGATCGGGCTCACCTCGGCGGCGGTGCAGCGCCAGCTTGGTGTGGATCAGCCCGATTACGGCATGCTGTTCGCCGACATGGAGGTGCCCGACGGCGATGTGATCGCGCCGGGCGCGCTGATCCAGCCGAAGGTGGAGGCGGAGATCGCGTTCATCATGGCCGACGGGCTCGACCATCCCGACCCCAGCTCGGCGGAGGTTCTGGACGCCATCGGCTGGGTGGTGCCGGCGCTGGAGATTGTTGATTCGCGTGTTGCGAACTGGAAAATCTCGATCCACGACACCATCGCCGACAACGCCTCCTCCGGGCGTTTCGTGCTGGGCGGGCCGGCGCGGCTGGCCGCCGAGCTCGATCTGCGGCTGTGCGGGATGGTGCTGGAGCGCAATGGCGATCCGACCAGCTTTGGCGCCGGCATCGCGTGTCTGGGCCATCCGCTGCATGCCCTGCGCTGGCTGGCCGGGGTGATGGCGCGCGCGGGACATCCGCTCGCGGCCGGCGACATCGTGCTGTCCGGCGCGCTCGGGCCGATGGTGGCGGCCAATCCTGGCGACCAGTTCAGCGCGCGCATCGGCGGGTTGGGTTCGGTGTCGGTGCGTTTCGGCAAGGAATAGGTCATGGCGAAAATCAAGGTTGCCATCATCGGGTCTGGCAATATCGGCACCGATCTGATGATCAAGATCATGCGCCAGTCCTCGGTGCTGGAGATGGCCGCCATGGTTGGCGTTGATCCGCAGTCCGAGGGGCTGGCGCGGGCGCGGCGGCTGGGGGTGTTCGCCACCGACGAGGGGCTGGAGGGGCTGCGGCGGGCGCCGATCTATGGCGAGATCGGGCTGGTGTTCGACGCGACGTCGGCGCGGGCGCACATGCATCATGCCAAGATACTCGATGCGGACAACAAGATCGCGATCGATCTCACGCCCGCGGCGATCGGGCCCTATGTGGTGCCGGCGGTCAACCTTGATCTGCATCCGGGTGCGCGCAATCTCAACATGGTCACCTGCGGCGGCCAGGCGACGATTCCGATCGTGGCCGCGGTGGCCGCGGTGGCGCCGGTGCGCTATGGCGAGATCGTCGCGTCCATCGCGTCGAAATCCGCCGGCCCGGGCACGCGCGCCAACATCGATGAATTCACCGAGACCACCGCGCGCGCCATCGAGCGGGTTGGCGGCGCGGCACTTGGCAAGGCACTGATCATTCTGAACCCGGCCGAGCCGCCGGTGATGATGCGTGACACCGTCTATTGCCTGGCCGACACCGACGATGACGCGGCGGTGCGCGCCTCGATCGAGCGGATGGTGGCCACCGTGCAATCCTACGTGCCGGGCTATCGGCTGAAGCAGGATGTGCAGTTCGAGCGGATCCGGCACAACGATCCGGTGCGCCTGCCGGGTCAGGAAAGCCCCAGCACTGGCCTCAAGGTTTCGGTGTTTCTCGAGGTTGAGGGAGCGGCGCATTATCTGCCGGCCTATGCGGGCAATCTCGACATCATGACATCGGCGGCGCGGGCGGCGGCCGAGCGTATCGTGAGCCTTGATCAGGGGCGCGCATGATGACGAAGCTGTATGTGCAGGACGTGACCTTGCGCGATGGCATGCACGCCATTCGCCACCAGTACGGGCTTGACCATGTCATCGCGATTGCCACCGCGCTCGATCGGGCCGGGGTGGCGGCGATCGAGGTGGCGCATGGCGACGGCATCGCCGGCTCCAGCTTCAATTATGGATTTGGCAAGCATGATGACCTGGACTGGATCGCCGCGGTTGCCGAGCATCTGACCCAGGCGGTGCTGACCACCCTGCTGATCCCCGGCATTGGCACCATCCATGATCTGAAGCACGCCTATCAGGCGGGCGCGCGCAGCGTGCGCGTGGCCACCCATTGCACCGAGGCCGATATCGCGCGCCAGCATATCGAGGCGGCGCGCGGGATCGGGATGGATGTCTCGGGGTTTTTGATGATGGCGCACATGCTGCCGCCGGATGCGCTGGCCGAGCAGGCGCGATTGATGGAATCCTATGGCGCGCACTGCGTCTATGTCACTGACAGTGCCGGCGCGCTGACGATGGAGGGGGCGCGCGAGCGGGTGGCGGCGTTGCGCGGCGCGTTGCGGCCGCAAACCCAGGTGGGCATTCATGCGCACCATAATCTGTCGCTTGGCGTTGCCATCTCGGTGGTTGCCGTCGAGGCGGGGGCGCATCGGGTGGATGCCTCGCTCGCAGGGATGGGGGCGGGCGCGGGCAATGCGCCGCTCGAAGTGTTCGCCGCGGTGGCGGACCGGATGGGCTGGAACCATGGCTGCGATATTTTCGCGCTGATGGATGCCGCCGAGGAGCTGGTGCGCCCGTTGCAGGACCGCCCGGTGCGGGTCGATCGCGAAACCCTGTCGATCGGCTATGCCGGGGTTTATTCCAGCTTCCTGCGGCATGCCGAGCGGGCGGCGCAGACCTATGGCGTCGATGTGCGGCGTATCCTGGTGGAGCTTGGCCGTCGGCGCATGGTGGGCGGGCAGGAGGACATGATCGTGGATGTGGCGCTTGATCTGCGCGCGGCCGATGCGGAGGCAAAACAATGATCCATGAATACACCCACCTCGCCCGGCTGCTCGACGAGGCGGCGTGCGATGGCCGGGCGATCCCGCAATTGCAGGAAAATCTGACGCTCGATCAGGCCTATGAGGTGCAGGCGCTGGCGCTGGCGCGGCGCATCGAGCGTGGTGAGCAAGTGTCGGGGCTGAAGATGGGGTTCACCAGCCGGGCGAAGATGGTGCAGATGGGCATCGAGACGATGATTTTCGGGCGCATCACCGACGCGATGGCGGTGGAGGAGGGCGGGGCGAGCCCGCATGCGCGCTATGTGCATCCGCGTGTCGAGCCCGAGATCGCCTTTCGTCTCGGCCGTCCGCTGTCCGGGCGGATCACCCATTTCGACGCGATGGCGGCGGTGGAGTGGATCGCGCCGGCGATCGAGATCATCGACAGCCGCTACGAGAATTTCAAATTCTCGCTGGCCGATGTGGTGGCGGATAATTCCTCGGCGTCGGGCTATGTGATCTGCCCGGCGCATCGCCCCGACATGGACATCTCCAATCTGGGCATGGTGCTGTCGGTGGATGGGGTGGCGCGCGAGATCGGGTCGTCGGCGGCGATTCTGGGCAATCCGTGGCGCTCGCTGGTGGCGGCGGCGGCGTTCGCCGAGCGGTACGGGTTCGTGCTGCGCGCCGGCGATATCGTGATGGCGGGCGGGGCGACGGCGGCGGTGGCGGTTGATGCCGGGGCGCGGGTGAAGCTGGAGACGCAGGGGCTTTCGGAGATCGCTTTTTCGTTCAGCTAGGTTTGCGTCTGGCGCGACCAGGGGCGCTGCCCCTGGACCCTGCTGGGGGGTGGACCCTCCAGACCCGCTGGAGTTGTCGGCGCACGCTCGAACACCGTGACCTTGGGCACCCGGATGCTGACCGTTCATATTCGCCCTCGCCGGAACGTGGCGACCCATGGCGCGCTTGGTTTTTGAACTCGATGAGGATTTGGCGAGGCTGTTGCTGATCTTCGCGAAGGAGTGGGGGGTGTTGTGGTGTCCCGCATGAGCTTCGCTCATACGGGCTACGAAACTGGCGCGGGGATGAGGAATTGGTTGAGGTGGGTTCCCGCTACTCCTCGTACGTTGAAAGGGGCGGGATGCTCCCGCCCTACGAGGTTTTGGCGGCTGCTTCAGTGGCCTAAATGATAAGAAGTTTTTTGCTTCTTTTTTTCAAAAAAGAAGCGCTTTCCTTGATCTTTACCCACTGACGTCCCTGAGTAATCGCAAAATCGGCGCCAGGCGCTCATTACAGCGGGGCGCCGCCTGGTTTGCTGAGCCAGACCCAGCTTTTGGCGTTGGGGTCGTAGGTGATCACCGTGACCGAATCGGCGCCGAGGCCGCGGTCGGGGTAGGTTTTGAAGTCGTAGATGCCGTTGATGCCGGGGAAATCG
>DAHWBL010000299.1 GCA_027323595.1 Acetobacteraceae bacterium
CCGCCGAGGCCGCCGCGGTGCGCGCCGAACGCGCCGCCGCCGAGGCGGCTGGGGGCGCGCGGGAGCAGGCGGTGCGCGCCGAGGCCGCCGCCGAGCAGAGCGAACTGGCGCAGGCGCAGCTTGGCGAACGCATCGCCGAGCGGCTGGGCGAGGATGCGCAGCTGCCGGCGGTGGAGGATCTTTCCGCCGAAGCCGAGGAGCGGGCGCGGCGCAAGCATGAGCGGCTGACCCGCGAACGCGAGGAGATGGGGCCGGTCAATCTGCGCGCCGAGATCGAGGCCGGCGAGATCGAGCAGTCCATCGCCACGCTGGATGGCGAGCGCACCGAGCTGGCCACCGCGATCGCCAAGCTGCGTGGCTCGATCGGGCATCTGAACCGCGAGGGGCGCGAGCGGCTGGCCGAGGTGTTCACCCGCATCGACGGGCATTTCCAGGCGCTGTTCAGCCGCATGTTCGGCGGCGGCAAGGCGCATCTGGCGCTGGTCGGCTCGGATGATCCGCTGGAAGCCGGGCTGGAGATCTACGCGCAGCCGCCGGGCAAGAAATTGTCGGCGCTGTCGCTGCTGTCGGGCGGCGAACAGGCGCTGACCGCGCTGTCGCTGATTTTCGCGGTGTTTCGCTGCAACCCCGCGCCGGTGTGCGTGCTCGACGAGGTGGACGCGCCGCTCGATGACGCCAATGTGGAGCGCTTCTGCCTGCTGCTAGACGACATGGTGCGCGAGACCGGCACCCGCTTCCTGGTGGTGACGCACCACCATCTGACGATGGCGCGGATGGACCGGCTGTATGGCGTCACCATGCAGGAACGCGGCGTGTCGCGGCTGCTGTCGGTGGATCTGATGCAGGCGACGGCGATGGTCGATCCGCCGGCGATGGCCGCGGAGTAGCGTCCTGGAGTGTTTTGTCTAAACGCGCGATTCAGACCTGCGTATGATGCCACCTTCGGTCATCACGCTTTACCCCGCGCGGCGGCGGCGCAGGGCGGCGAGGCCGAGCAGGCCGGCGGCGAGCAGCGGCAGGGTGGCGGGTTCTGGGACGCCGGTGGCGATCGACACGTTGTCCACCGCGAAGGCGACCGGAGCGAGGTGCGAGCCCTGGCAGGTTCCCGCGGCGAGGTTGGTGGGGCTGCATGACAGCAGGGCGTAATTGAAATTGCTGGTGGTGAGGGCGACGGTGTCGAACGCGGCGCCCGAATAATTCAGCACGCCGTCGGGGAATTCATAGCCGTTGGGGATGATGCCGGTGATGGTCTGGGTGCCGACCAGGGTGCCGTTGACGCCGCCGCTGTAGAAATCCGCGATCAGGCTGGTGGGGGTGGATTGCGGGTAGCAGGACACGCCGCCGAAGGCGCAGGAGGCGGGAAAGCGCAGGGCGAAATCCAGCGAGATCGAGGTTTCTGATTTCGAGAGCTGGATCTGCAGCGGGTCGTTGCCGAAATCGATGAAGATGTTGCCGCTCATGTTGGCGAAATTGAAGCGCGGCGTGCCGGCGACCGGATCCGGCTCGAGGTTGCTGCGCACCACCCAGCCATAGGGGTCGTTGTTGGGCGGCGGCGAGGTGGTGAGGACGGTGGCGGGATCGACGTAATTGACCGTCAGCCCGTCCTGCGAGGTGACCAGCGGCACCGCCGGCCCGGCGGAGCTGGTGGGCGGGGCGGAGTTGGGCGCGTAGGGAGCGTTGAGCGGCAGCGAGTCGAAGCTCTCATAATAATTGGCGTGCGCGGGCGCGGCGGCGGCGAGCAGGGCAAGGCAGCCGAGCGCGGCGGGAGCGGGATGGAGCTTCACGAGGCATCTCCTTAATAAAACACTGCGCGGTTTTTTCGACCCGACGCGCCAGGAATCCTAACCATACGCTTGCGTATCCGCACAAGTTATATAATCGCTAAAAATGTCTTATTATTTAATCGTTGTCGCTTTTTTGACCGGCACGCGCCTCGGGCCGATTGACGTGGCGGTGGCGCGCTGCCAGCCTCGGACCCGATCCCATGTCCCTGCCCCTTGTGAACCCGCGGCCCGTCGAGCCGTCGCGATATGCCTCGATCGATGCGCTGCGCGGGCTCGCCATCGTCGGCGTGGTCGCCGCGCACAGCCGGCATCTGTTCATCGGCCTGCCGAGCCTGGCCGATGCGCTGGCCAGGCTGGGCAGTTGCGGCGTGCAGCTTTTTTTCGTCCTGTCCGCCTTCACCCTGATGAACAGCCGGGCCGCCAGGCATGACGGCGCGGCGCGTTTTTACGTGCGCCGGCTGTTTCGCATCGCGCCGATGTTCTGGCTTGCCACCGCCGTCTATTTCGGGCTCGACCGGCTGCTCGGCACGCCGTTCTGGCTGGGCGGCGCGGTCGATGCGCGTTCGGTGCTGCTGACCCTGCTGTTCAGCCATGGCTGGTCGGCCGACCGGATCAACGCGATCGTGCCGGGCGGCTGGTCGATCGCGGTGGAGATGAATTTCTATCTGCTGTTCCCGCTGCTCGCCCTGGGCGCGCGCAGCCTGGGCCGCGCGGTGGCGATGCTGGGGGCGGCCCTGCTGGTGGCGATCGCCGCCAACGCCGCCGCCACCGCGCTGGTCCCGCCCGGCCCGCGGGTCGATGATTTCATCTATTACTGGCTGCCCAACTCGCTGCCCGCCTTCATGGTGGGTGTGGTGGCGTTTCATCTGCGCGACCGCGCGGCGCGACGCTGGCCGGCGGCGATCCTGCTGGCGGTGCTGGCGGCGGGGCTCGCGGCGGTGGTGGCGCGCGGCCTGCTGCCGTGGGCGTCGAGCCTCGCGCAGCCGGTCGGTCGGGGCAGCGCCGTCGCCGTCGCCGGGCTGCTGCTGATCCTGGCGCTGTATCGGCTGCCGGCGGGCGCGGCGCTGTCGCGGCTGCTGGCCAATGGCGCGATGGTACGGCTGGGGCGGATCAGCTTCAGCGTCTATCTGCTGCATTTCCTGGTGATCGAGGCGCTGCGACGCGGCGTCGGGCTGATCCGCCTGCCCGACGGGGCCGCCGATCTGCTTTGGCTCGCCAGCGTGCCGGTGCTGATCGGGCTGACCGCCCTG
>DAHWBL010000201.1 GCA_027323595.1 Acetobacteraceae bacterium
CCCCCTCACAGATCGACGCCCGAATAGGAGCAGTTGAAGGATTTATTGCACAGCGGGAAATCCGCGATGATATTGCCTTCGATCGCGGCCTCCAGCAGCGGCCACTGAAACCACGACGGGTCTCGCAGATGGCACCGCCCGATGCGGCCATCCGCCTCCACCCGCACCCAGACGAACACGTCGCCACGAAACCCCTCGATCAGGCTCATGCCGGTGCGCGCGGCATCGATCGTTGGTGGCGCGGCAAACACCGCCCCCTCGGCCAACGACGCGACGATCCGCTCAGCCAGGCGCATCGATTCCTCGATCTCGCGAATGCGGATCCACACCCGCGCATTGACATCGCCTTCCGGCAGTGTCGGAATTTCGAACACCAGGTCGCTGTACGGCGCATATCCAGGCCAGCGCCGCGCGTCGCACATCCGCCCCGAAGCACGCCCGACAAAACCGCCCGCACCGAACCGCCGCGCGAGCCCTGGCACCACGATGCCGGTGCCCACGGTACGCTCCTGCAACGAGGTGGTTTTGTCATACAGCAGCACCAGCTTGGCGAACTCGCGCCGGATGGCGGCGAGCGCGGGCAGAATGTCGCCAGCACTCGCCGGCGCGATATCGGCGCGCACACCTCCCGGCACGATGCAATCCATCATCAACCGGTGTCCGAAACAGGCTTTGGCGATCCGCAAAACCTGTTCACGCAGCACCGAACAATGCGCCAGCATGATCGCGAAGGCGGCGTCGTTGCAGATCGCGCCGACATCGCCCAGATGATTGGCCAGTCGCTCCAACTCCGCCATCAGCGCGCGCAGCCACACCGCCCGCGCCGGCACCACCCACCCCAACGCCATCTCGACCGCACTCGCGAAGCCCCACGCATAGGCCACCGTCGAATCGCCCGAACATCGCCCGGCGAGCTTTGCCGCACGCCCAAGGTCAGACCCGCGCATCAACGCCTCGATGCCCTTGTGGGCATAGCCAAGCCGCTGTTCGAGCCGAACGATCGTTTCTCCATCAGCGGCAAACCGGAAATGCCCCGGCTCGATGATGCCCGCATGCACCGGTCCCACCGGCACCTGATGCAGATTGTCTCCCTCCACCGGCAGAAATTCGTACTCACCCAAAACCCTGCCCCGCCCACCACCTCCAGGCGGCGTCTCGATGCCCCACACCCCATGGTCAAGCCATGGACGCGCATCAGGCGCCCCGATCGGCACCAACCCGAACAAATCCGTCACCGCGCGCTCCAGCCGGATCGCCGGCGCATGCACCCGCCCCACCGATGGAAAGCTTCCTTGCGGACACTCAAGACTCAGCACACGCATCCGCGCGAGATCGGCGCTGTCGGCAACCGCCATATGCACATGATCAGGCTCGCCCCACAGCGCAACCAAGGTCGATGCGCCAGCGCCAAGCTGCTCGACCACCTCCGACCAGCCGGCCACGTCCACCACCTGCTGCGTCCATGCCCGCGGCATGCTGCTCTGGCCGGTCATTTCAGCAGCACCGCGACGTTCTGGAACCACACCAAAATCACACCCGGCATCGCGATGCCACCGATCAGCACAAGCCCAAGATGGGCAAAAATCGGCACATAGGAGGCACGCACCGGCGTCATCGCCCCGATCGGCTCGCCAAACGCGATCTGATTGAGCCGCCACAGCAATGCCCCGAACGCCACAAGCAGCCCCCCCGCCGCGATGATGGCCAGCACCGGCTGCTGCGCGAAAGCCGAGGTCAGAACGAGAAACTCGCTCATGAACACACCAAACGGCGGCAACCCGGTGATGGCAACCACACCGGCAACCAGCGTCCACCCAAGCACCGGATGGCTGCTGGTCAGCCCGCGTATGTCAGCGATCTTCTGGGTTCCCTTCACCTGCGCGATATGGCCCACCGAAAAGAAGATCGCCGACTTGGTCAGGCTATGCATGGTCATTTGCAACAGCCCGGCAAGATTTCCAAGCGGACCGCCCATTCCAAACGCGAAGGTGATGATCCCCATGTGCTCGATCGACGAATAGGCGAACATGCGTTTGATGTCGCGGCGGCCATACAGCATGAACGACGCGAACAACAGCGACCCCAACCCGATCGTCATCATCAACGGCCCGACCGGAATGGTCTCGCTGTTCGCCGCCATGATCATCTTGAACCGCAGCAGCGCATAGAGCGCGACATTCAGCAGCAACCCCGACAGCACCGCCGAAACCGGCGTCGGGCCTTCCGCATGCGCATCCGGCAGCCACGCATGCATCGGCGCCAGACCGACCTTCGTGCCATAGCCGATCAGCAGAAAAATAAAAGCAACGTTCAACAGCGACGGGTCCAGCGTCGCCGCGTGGCGCAGCAAATTGGTCCAGGCCATCGATCCCAGACCCTCACCAAGCGCGGACACCGCGGCGAGATAAACAAGGATGGTCCCGAACAGCGCGAGCGCGATGCCCACACTTCCCAAAATGAAATATTTCCATGCCGCCTCGAGCGCCTCATGGGTCCGGTAGATGCCGACCATCATCACCGTCGTCAGCGTCGCCAGCTCCACCGCCACCCAAATCAGGCCGATATTGTTGGCGGTGAGCGCCAAATTCATCCCGAACATCATCAACTGAAACATTGCATGATAGAATCGAAGATACCCGGCCGTCAGCCGCCCTGTCTCCAGTTCATGGCCGATATAGCTCGCGCTGAA
>DAHWBL010000317.1 GCA_027323595.1 Acetobacteraceae bacterium
CGCCACGGCGAGCACCGCGAGGGTGCGGCGCAGCCGCAGGAACGGCGCGAAGACGAGGTAAAAGAACATCTCGTCGTTCAGCGTCCAGCCCAGCCCGAGCGGCGGCTGCACCACGCCGTCGGGCCGCGCGGCGGGAAAGAACAGGAAACCGGCGAGGATGTACCACGGGCCGCTGAGGTTGGCGTTGGCCGTGCCCGGCAGCAGCGTGGCGGCGACCAGGAACAGCAGCGTCATCGCCCAGTAGATCGGCACGATCCGCGCGAGGCGGCGGACCAGGAACTGCTTCGGCCCGTCCGGGGTGGCGAACAGCCGGCGCGAGGACACCGCGATCACGAAGCCGGACACCACGAAGAACACATCGACCCCGCTGTCCCAGGGCAGCCAGGCGAGGACCCGCGCGAGACCGGGCGTGGCGCGGTCGCCGGCTTGCGCGTCATGGGCGATATGGCCGAAGGCGACGGTGAGGGCGGCCAGCGCGCGCAGCGCCTGCACCAGTTCGTAGCGCGGTGGTGTGGGCGCGCGGTCGGCGGGCGGGGCGGGCATCAGGGGGCCGGGCGGACCGCCAGGGTGAGCATGTAAAAACAGCCCAGCGTGAACAGCACGCTCCACGGCGCGATGAAGCCGCCGATGGCAAGGGCGGCGAGCACCAGCCAGCTCATCGCGCCATAGCGCCGCGCCGCGCCGGCGAGCGAGACGGTGCGCAGCCGGCTAACCATCAGCAGCGCCACCACGATCAGCCAGATGCCGATCGCGACCGACTGGCCGGCGGTGGCGATGCCGAGGCCGAAGCTGGCGAACAGCGGCATCATCGCCAGCCCGGCGCCGGCCGGGGTGGGCACGCCGACGAAATCACGGGTCTTGGTGGAGGCGGCGTTGCGCTCACCGGCGCTGTTGAAGCGGGCGAGGCGCAGGGCGGCGGCGACGCCGAAGATCAGCGCGCAGGCCCAGCCCCAGATGCCGCTGTCGGTGAGCGCCCAGCGCCAGGCCAGACAGGCCGGGGCGATGCCGAAGCACACGAGGTCCGACAGGCTGTCGAGCTGGGCGCCAAAGCGGCTGTCCACCCGCAGCAGCCTGGCGGCCGGACCATCGAGCGCGTCGAGCCCGGCGGCGGCGACGATGAAGCTGATGCTCTCGCGCCAGTCGCCCAGCAGGGCGAGCCGCATCGCGGTCATGCCGGCGGCGAGCGCGAGGCAGGTCATCAGGTTGGGCACCAGATGGCGCCAACTGCGCGGCGGCGGCAGCGAGGTGAGGCGCAGGAACATCGCGCTCAGATCGGCCGGCCGGCGCGGGCCGGTTCGTGGCTGTCGAGGTCGGCGAGGATGGTCTCGCCGCCGACCGCGGTCTGGCCGACCGCCACCAGCGGGGCGATGTCGGGCGGCAGATACAGATCGACCCGGCTGCCGAAGCGGATCAGCCCGAAGCGCTCGCCGGCGCGAAATTCCTGGCCCTCGCGCACCTCGGCGATGATGCGCCGCGCGATCAGCCCGGCGATCTGCACCACCACCAGCTCGCGCCCGCCGGCCAGGGCGAGGCGGATGGCCATGCGCTCGTTCAGGTCGCTTGCCTTGTCCAGCGCCGCGTTGAGGAATTTGCCGGGATGGTAGGCGGCGGCCAGCACGCGCGCGTCGGCCGGCATGCGGTTGATGTGGACGTTGAATATATCGAGGAAAATACTGATCCGCAGCATCGGCGCACTGCCCATCGCCAGCTCGGGCGGCGGCGCGGCGAGGGTGATCATGGAGACCTTGCCGTCGGCCGGGCTGAGGATCAGGCCGGGGCGCTGCGGCACCGTGCGGACCGGGTCGCGGAAGAACCAGGCGCACCAGGCGGTGGCGACCAGGGCGAGCGCGCCGGCCCAGTCCGCGAGCAGCCACAGCGCGACGCAGACGATGGCGAAGGCGGCGATGAAGGGCCAGCCGGCGCGGTGGATGCGGATGGGGATCATCGGGCGCGGGCGGGGCGCTGAGAGGGGGGGCGGCGCGGTGGGTAGGTGATGGCTGGCTCCATGCGCTGCGGGCCGGACCGTGCGGCGGGCCGGGGAATTGGTCGGGGCCGTGTGTGGCGCGAAGCGGCGGCGATGTAAATCGGCGCGGCCATGCGCGCCCCTCAGACCGCCGGCGCGGCCGGGCCGAGATGGCCGGCCTGCGGGCCCGGACGCTCCAGCCGCAACAGGCGTTCATGCGCGTCGGCCAGCGCCGGGCGATGCGCCACCGAGACGATGGTGGCGGCGGGCAGGCGGGTGCGCAGCAGCGCGTACATCCTTGCCTCGCCGTCCGGGTCCAGGCTGGCGGTGGCCTCGTCGAGGAACAGCCAGTCGGGCTGCACCAGCAGCGCGCGGGCGATGGCCAGGCGCTGCTGCTCGCCGCCCGACAGCAACTGCGTCCAGGGCGCGTCGTCATCCAGCCGGGGCAGCAGATGCGCCAGATCGACGGCGTCGAGCACCTCGGCGAGGCGGGCATCGTCGGCGATGTCGTCCACCTGCGGGTAGCTCAGCGCGTGGCGCAGGCTGCCCAGCGGCAGGTAGGCGCGCTGCGGCAGGAACAAAAAGCGCCCCGGCGGGCGGCGGATGGCGCCGTCGCCGAACGGCCAGATGCCGGCGATGGCGCGCAGCAGGGTGGATTTGCCCGAGCCCGAGCGGCCCGAGATCAGTACATGCTCGCCCGGCGCGATGGCCGCCGAGGCGGCCTCGAGCAGTACCTGGCCGTCGGGCAGGCGCAGGGTGAGACGGTCGAGCTCCAGATCGGCGC
Organism: Acetobacteraceae bacterium; assembly: GCA_027323595.1. Taxonomy (GTDB): domain Bacteria; phylum Pseudomonadota; class Alphaproteobacteria; order Acetobacterales; family Acetobacteraceae; genus CAIVDX01. The sequence goes on from DAHWBL010000317.1 coordinate 2,748, forward strand.
CGGCCGCGGTCTCGCGCCGGGGGCCGACATCATAGGCGAGACGGGCGGCCTGGATGGCCCGCTGGAAGGTGGCCAGACGCTCGATGGTGGCGAACCAGGCGGCCAGCGAGCCGTAGGAATCGACGAACCACGACATCGCCCCCTGCACCCGCCCGAACGCCGAGGCGATGCGGGTGAGCCCGCCAAGCGGGATCGCGCCGGAGAAATAGCGCGGGGCGGCGACCACGATCGGGAAGATCGAGGCGACCTGGCCATAGCCGGCGGTGAGCGCGTTGAGGAATTTGATCCGCCGCATGATCATCCACCACAGCGACACCACCTCGGCGAAGCGCGCGCTCAGCCCGCGATGCTCGTTCGCCTCGCCGCCATACAGCGCGACCGATTCGGTGTTTTCGCGAAAGCGCGCCAGCGCGAAGCGGAAATCCGCCTCCACCTTCTGCTGGCGAAAGCGCAGGAAGGCGAGCGGCTTGCCGACCATCTGGGTGAGCGTGCTGCCGACCAGCGCATAGAGCAGCGCCACCCACACCAGATAGCCGGGGATGGCCAGGCCGAACAGCGTCATCGGCCCCGACAGCGCCCACAGAATGCCGATGAAGCTGACCAGCGAGACGATGGTGGACAGCAGGTCGAGCCCGATCGAGAGCGTGTCGGTGGTGAAGCTGTGCAGATCGTCGGCGATGCGCTGGTCGGGGTTGTCGGTGCCCAGCCCGTCGATGCCCGACGACAGCGAGATGCGGTAATAGGCACGGTCGGCCAGCCAGTCATCGAGGAAGCGCGCGGTGAGCCAGCGGCGCCAGCGGATCTGCAGCCATTGGTTGAGATAGGTGCGATAGACCGCGATCAGGATATAGACGCCGGCGAGCAGGCAGAAGCCGGGCAGCATCGAGCCGCCATCGAACTTGCCCAGGAACAGCAGGCTGATGAAGCTGTTCCAGTCCTTGTCCTGGAGCGAGTCGTAGAACGCGCCGTTCCAGAAATTCAGCACCACGTCGATGCCGACCAGCGACAAATTGAGGATGATGATGGCGGCCAGCAGCAGCCGCGCGCTCCAGCGTTCCTCGGCGCGGAAATACGGGCGCGCGAGGTGCCAGGCATCGCGCAGGAAAGGCAGGGCTCGGCGCATCGGTCAGGGTGTTCCTTGCGGTGTGTGGCGCAGGCGGATGACCCCGCGCATCTCCTCGGGCGCGATCGGTCGGCCCTTGCGCAGGATTTCAACAGATCCTTGTTGCGCCAATGTGACAGCGATGCGCCGCACCCGCGAGAGCAGCCCGCGCCACTGCGGCGTGAGCGCGGCGGCGACATCGTTCGGGCTGATCGATGCGGTGGGATCCGCGCCGGTCTGACGCAGGATTTCGGCGGCGATCTCCGCGTCGGTGGGTTGCATGGTCATCGCCTGGTGATCACAGGGCGGCGCGCAGCAGCGCGAGCGCGTGCAGCACGGTGGCGGCACGCACCGCGGCGCGGTCGCCGGGGAAGATGCGCGCCTCGGTGTGGACCGGCTGGCCGGCGGCGGCGCGGCCGAACCAGACCAGCCCGACCGGCTTGTCGGCGCTGCCCCCGCCGGGTCCGGCGACACCGGTGACCGCGATGGTGAGCCCGGCGCGCGAGCGGGCCAGCGCGCCGGCGGCCATGGCGCCCGCGACCTGTTCGCTGACCGCGCCGTGGGTGGCGATCAGCGCGGGGTCGATGCCGAGCAGCTCGGATTTGGCGGCGTTGGAATAGGTGACGAAGCCGCGATCGACCACATCGGAGCTGCCGGCGATGTCGGTCAGCGCGGCGGCGATCAGCCCGCCGGTGCAGCTTTCGGCGGTGGCGATCAGCACGCCGCGGGCGCGCGCGGCGGCGAGCAGATCGGTGGCGGCTGCCTCGGAATCGACCCTCATGCGGCGCGCGGGGGTTTTGTCGCGCTCATGCGGCGCGCGCCTGGTGTCCCGCGTCCGCCAGGATCATCTCGGCGGCTTTTTCGGCGATCATCATCACCGGCGCCTGGGTGTTGCCCGAGGTGATGGTGGGCATGATCGAGGCATCCACCACGCGCACCCCCGCGATGCCGCGCAGGCGCAGCCACGGGTCCACCACCGCGCCCGGATCGGAGCCCATGCGACAGGTGCCGACCGGGTGGAAGATGGTGGTGCCGATGCGTCCGGCGGCCTCGGCGAGTTCCGCGTCGGTTTGCGCCTCCGGCCCGGGCAGGAACTCCGCCGGCGCGAAGGCCGCCAGCGCCGGGGCGGCGGCGATGCGGCGGGTGAGGCGGATGGCGGCGACGGCCACCGCGCGATCCGCCTCGGTGGCGAGATAGTTCGGCGCGATCACCGGCTTGGAGGTCGGGTCGGCGTCGCGCGGGCGCACCTCGCCGCGGCTGGTCGGGCGCAGGTTGCACACCGAGGCGGTGAAGGCGGGGAAGCGGTGCAGCGGCTCGCCGAACGCGTCGAGCGACAGCGGCTGGACGTGATATTGCAGGTCCGGCGTCGCCTTGGCCGGGTCGGAGCGGGTGAAGATGCCGAGCTGGCTCGGCGCCATGCTCATCGGGCCGCGCTGGCGCAGCAGATAATCGAGCCCGATGCGCAGGCGGCCGAGCGGGCTTGATGCCATCTCGTTCAGCGTGCGGGTGTTGCGCACGCGAAAGGCGCAGCGCAGTTGCAGATGGTCCTGCAGATTGCGGCCCACGCCGGGCAGGTCGTGGCGCGGCGTGATGCCGGCGGCGGCGAGCATGGCCGGGTCGCCGATGCC
>DAHWBL010000323.1 GCA_027323595.1 Acetobacteraceae bacterium
CAGGGCGCGCCGCTTGTGTTTCTGCCGGCCGCGCGGCTGGCCGGCTGGCGCGCCGATCTGCCCGCGCGGCTGGCCTGGGCGGCAGCGATCGCGGACCACCCCGCGCGCCTCGCACCGGGGCTGCCCGCCGCGCGGGCGCGCGCGTTCACCGCCCTGGCCGTCGCCCGCCTCACCGAGCTCGGCGCGATCGCCGATCCACGCCCGGGCCTCGTCTGGTGGCCCGAGGAGCTGCGCGCGGGCTCGGGGTTCCTGCGCCGCGATCTGCTCACCCTCAACCCGGCCGGCAGCCCCGAGCTCGCCTTGCTGCCCGATCTGCTGCCGCGCCGCGCGCTGCACACGCTGGCCGCGCTGATCGGCCCCACTTTGCCGGCCGACGCGCCACCGGCCGCCCCGTTCCGCCTCACCCGGGACTGGCTGGCCGGGATGACGCGCGGATGAGCCACATCGACCCGTTCACCCACGCGCCGCCGCCGCCGGCGGGCACGGTGATGATCTGGCAGAATTACCATCAGCCCGCCCAGCGCGCCGGGCTCGACCCGGCCTTCATACCGCTCGACGGCACCGCCAACCCGCGCACCGAATTTCGCGAGCTGGCACTGTTCGCCCGCGCCTATCACTCCGGGCGACATCTGCTGGCCGGCCACACCGGCATCCTGTCGGCGAAGTTCGGCGCCAAGACCGGCATCGGTGGCGCCGCCTTCCTCGATTTCATCGCCGCCAACCCCGGCGCCGACGTCTATTTCATCAACCCGTTCCCGCAGAACGCCTATTTCAGCTTCAATGTCTGGGAGCACGCCGAGCAGTGCCACCCCGGACTCACCGCGCTGGCGCAGCAATTGCTGTGGCGCGCGGGCAGCGACATCTGCCTCGCCACCCTGGGACGCAACGCCGCCGACACGCTGCTCTACGCCAATTACTGGGTCGGCAACCGGCGTTTCTGGGACCGCTTCATGGACCTCGTCCTGCGCCTGCTCGCCGCGTTCGAGGCGATGTCGGCGGCCGAGCGCGCGCCCTATCTGGCGCTCGACGACGATTATGCCGACCCGGTGCCGAAGCTGCCGTTTTTGTTCGAGCGCATCTTCTCCACCCTGCTGCTCGATGATCGCGCCCGCGCCGCCGCGCCGCTGCGCGCGCGCGCCTGGCCGCACACCCGCGCAAGCGCGCTGCGCGCCGCCGACGGACCCCACGAATACCGGCTGGTGCGCGCCTTCGGCGAGATGATCGACGAGATCGACCGGCTCGGCGCCTATGACGCGCGCGACCGGGCGCTGTTCGCGGCCCTCGCGGCGATGAAACGCCCGGCCCGGCGATAAGGCACTTTGCGGCTGGCACGCCGCTTGTATTATCCGGCGCATGTCCAGCCACTGGTTTGCCACGAACGATCTTCCCGCCGATGTGTGGCTGCGCGACGCGCGCGTGCCCGCGGCACTGCTCGGCGCGCCCGCGCCCCACGCCCCGCCCGACCCGGACGGGCTGGTGCGGCTCGATGTGCGCATCACCGACGGGCTGGTCGCGGCCATCGCGCCGGCCGGCACCGCGACCGCCGGCATCAACATGGATGGCGGCCAGCTCTGGCCGTGCCTGGTGGATGCGCATGTGCATCTGGACAAGACCGAGATCTGGCAGCGCGCCACCAACCCCGACGGCACCCATCCCGGCGCGGTGGGCGCGGTCACCGCCGACCGCCTCGCCCACTGGAGCGAGGCCGACATCGCCGCGCGCTTCGAATTCGGCCTCGCCTGCGCCCACGCGCACGGCACCGCGGCGATGCGCACCCACATCGATTCCTACGGCCCGCACGCCCGCAACGGCTGGTCCGCCTTCGCCCGCCTGCGTGACGCCTGGTCCGGGCGGATCGCCTTGCAGGCCAGCTCGCTGTGCCCGACCAACCGGCTCGACGGCGATGACGGCGTGGCCCTCGCCGATCTGGTGGCCGAACACGGCGGGCTGTTCGGCATGAGCACCACCAGCACCCCGGTCGATGATGATTTTCGCGCCCGGCTGCGACGGTTTTTCGATCTGGCGCACGCGCGCGGGCTACGCGTGGACCTGCATGTGGACGAAAGCGGCGAGCAGGCGGCGCGGTCTCTGAAGGAGGTCGCGATCGAGGCGATCCGTCGCAACTGGGGACAGACCATCCAATGCGGCCATTGCTGCGCGCTCGCGGTGCAGACCGATGAGGAGGCCGCCGAGACCATCGCGCTGGTGCGCGATGCCGGCATCGCCATCGTGGTGCTGCCGATGTGCAACATGTATCTGCAGGGCCGCGCGCCGGGGCGCACGCCGCGCTGGCGCGGGGTGACGCTGATCCAGGAATTCGCCGCCGCCGGCGTGCCGGTGAGCTTCGCCTCCGACAATTGGCGCGGTCCGTTTTATCCTTATGGCGACTACGACATGCTGGAGGTGTTCCGCGAATCGGTGCGCATCGCCCAGCTCGACCACCCGATCAGCCCGTGGCCCGCATCCGCCGCCGCCACCCCGGCGCAGGTGTGCGGGCTGCCCGGCGGACAGGTCGCGGTGGGCCAGCCGGCGGACCTGATCGGCTTTCGCGCGCGCGGCATGAGCGAGCTGCTGGCCCGCCCGCAGACCGACCGGGGGGTGCTGCGCCGGGGCCGTGTGCTGGACGCCACGGTGCCGGATTATCGTGAGCTGGACAGGCTTTGATGGCACGGCTCGGGCCGTGCGCGGCCAATGCGTGGGAGGTGTCGGCACAGGCCGCGGACCTGCGGCGCAGGCCGGTGCCGCCCCGCCCGGTCGCGTGTGACGCACGGCCAAAGCCGGTGCGCTTCGATCTGGCCCGCAGCGCCATCATCATCGTCGATATGCAGAACGATTTCTGCCATCCGCGCGGCTGGCTCGCCGGCATCGGCGTCGATATCGCGCCGGCGCGCCGCCCCATCGCCCCGCTTGCCGCGTTGCTGCCGATGCTGCGCGCAGCAGGGGTTTCGGTGATCTGGCTGAACTGGGGCACGCGGCCGGACCGGCTCAATCTGTCACCCGCGCTGCGCCATGTGTATGACGGCGCGGGCACCGGCGGGGGCATCGGCGACCCCGGGCCGGGCGGCGAGCCGGTGCTCCAGGCCGGGAGCTGGTCGGCGGCGGTGGTGGATGAACTCTCGCCCGCCCCCGCCGACATCGCCGTGGACAAACACCGGATGAGCGGCTTTTGGGACACCCCGCTCGATTCGATATTGCGCAACCTTGCTGTCACCACCTTGCTGTTCGCCGGCGTCAATCTGGACCAGTGCGTGCTGCACACGCTCGCGGACGCCAATTTCCTCGGCTATGACACGCTGCTGCTGGAGGATTGCACGGCCACCACCAACCCCGATTTCTGCCACGCGGCGACGATCCTCAACATCACCCAGATTTTCGGCTTCGTGCTCGACAGCACGGAACTTCTGAAGGAGATCGCGCCATGACGATGGGCGGGTTGCTGGCAAAAAATGTCGATTCTCTCAGAGGGTTTCGCATCTCCCCCAACGACACCAATTATTTCGCCGTCCTGTTCGACCCGATCGGCGACCAGGTGAGCTTTACCCTGGTGGTCGAGATTTTCGAGCCCGGCGGCGCCACCCCGCCCAACACCCACATGGTCGCCGAGGAGGTGTTTTTCGTGCTCGCCGGCCACGGCATCGCCCATGCGGACGGACATGTCATGCCGGTCGGCCCGGGCGACTGCATGGTGCTGCGCCCTGGCACCGAGCACGTGGTGGAAAACCCCGGTCCGGGCAAACTCTATTGTCTCACCTTCATGACCCCCAACGAGGGCTTCGCCGAGCTGATCCGCGCCGGCACCCAGATGCGCCTGGGCGCGGACGATCTGGCGGTGCTGCGGCACCTGGCGGCGTGACGATGCTGCCGGTGGCCGAGCCGCGCGTGGTGGCCATGAAGCTGGCCGACGGCACGCGGCTGGATGCCGACATCTGGGCGCCGGCTGGCGGCGGGCGGCATCCGGTGCTGCTGATGCGCCAGCCGTACGGGCGGGCCATCGCCTCCACCCTGGTATTCGCCCATCCCGCCTGGTACGCCGCGCACGGCTATGTCGTGGTGGTGCAGGACGTACGCGGCACCGGCAGCAGCCAGGGGCGCTTTCGCCTGTTCGCCGACGAGATCGCCGATGGCGCCGCCGCCGCCGCCTGGGCCGCGGACCTGCCCGGCGGCGACGGGCGGCTTGGCATGTATGGGTTTTCCTATCAGGCAAACACGCAATATCTGGCCATGGCGGGCGGCGCGCGGCCGGACGCGGCGGCACCGGCGATGGCCGGATGGACGATGTTCGACGACTGGGCCTGGGAGGGCGGGTCGTTCCGGTTGGCGAGCAATCTGGGCTGGGCCGCGCAGATGGGCTGGCTGCGCGCGATGCATGATGGCGACGCCGCCGCCGCCGCCGCGTTCCAGGCCGCCGCGCGCGCGCTGCCGCTGGGCGGGGCGGCGCGCACCCGCCCCGAGGTGATGCGCGCGCATGCCGCGCTCACCCACTACACGGACTGGCTCACGCATGACCGCCCCGGTCCGTACTGGCAGGCGATGGCGCCGGCCGGCCTGCTCGGCGCCGCGCTGCCGTCGGTGCCGATGCTGCATGTCGGCGGCTGGTATGATCAGATGCTGATGGGGACGCTGGGCGCGCACGCGGCCTTCGCCGGCGCGCGGGACGCCGCACAGCGGCTGGTGGTGGGGCCCTGGCAGCACCAGCCCTGGGGGCGCCGGGTGGGCGCGGTGGATTTCGGCCCCGCCGCGGTCTCACGCATCGACACCGCACAGCTCGCCTGGTTCGAGCGCCATCTGAAGGGGCGCGACGTGCCGACCGGCGCGCCGGTCAGCCTGTTCGATCTGGGCCGCCACGTGTGGCATGATTTCGCGGACTGGCCGCAGACGGTGGAAACCGCCTGGTTCCTGGCCGGCGACGGTCTCGCGGCCTCGGGCGGCGGCGGCGCGTTGCAAACCGGCGCGCCGCCCGCCGGTGTCGAGCGTTTCGTGCACGACCCGTGGCGGCCCGCGCCGACGCATGGCGGGCATCTGGGCGCGCCGGGCGGCATGCAGGACCGCGCCGGAGTGGATGATCGCACCGACGTCGCGGTGTTCACCTCCCCGCCGCTGCGCGCGCCGCTGTTTCTGTGTGGCCGGGTTCGCGCCGAGCTGGAGGCGAGCGCGGACCAGCCGAGCTTTGACCTCAACGTCACCCTGTCGATGGTCGATCCGCGGGGCCGGGCCTGGAATCTGACGCAGGGCCATGCGCGGCGCGACGCGGCCGGGTGGTGCGAGGTGGCGATGCGCGCCACCTGTGCCAGCGTCCCGGCCGGCCATTGCCTGCGCCTGTCGGTGGCCGGCGCCTGCTATCCCGGCCACCCGGTCAACCCCGGCGACGGCAGCGCGGCCGCGGATTTCACCATGGCGCGCGAGCGGATCATCACCCTGTCCATCAAAACCGGCCAGTCACGGCTGGTGCTGCCGGTGGTAGTGTGAGGGTGGTGGCGTGAGGGTGGTGGCGCTTCATTGCAAGTCTGATATTCTCCTCAAAGCGCGATATCGTCGTACACCGAGGATGGTTAGTCCGGGTCAGCATTGCTACAAAGACACTGTAGTTTGAAATCGTAGCCGGTGGATTAAAGCTGATTTCCGCTGAGCGCACGGCAGCCAGGAACAAGACATGACGAATGAGCCGCTCAAAGTCACCTGGACCAGCACGCTTGATAGTGCAAATGATGCAAAATTCATTGATAAAATTATTCAATACGGACACGTAAATTATTTGAGCTTTCCGCTTAATCATCCGGGAGAAATCACCAAGCGTACATCTGAGTTCAGCTACCCAACGGTCGAAGCAAGAATCCTTCGTGACCAGGCCATCTACGACGCGCAGTTGAGGCGGCTTCAGCCAATCATTGAGTCTGACGCAATAATCCAAATCACCGCCAACCAGGAGAACGACATCGATCCCTTCTGGAACAACGGATTTTTCAACGGATCGGATGCGAAACTTGGATATGCTTTTTTGGTTGATCGTAACCCCCAACTCGTGGTCGAGGTGGGAGCCGGGAACTCAACAAAATTTTTCCGCCGCGCCATTCATGATTTCGGCTTGCAGACCCGACTTTTGGCGATCGATCCGGCGCCACGGGCGGACCTTGCACAAGTCGCCGACGAGATTATCGAAAGCTCCGTCTTCGATGTGCACCTCGCGGTTTTTGATCGCCTCGAAGCGGGTGACATCCTGTTTTGGGATGGCTCGCACATGGTTTGCAACGGGTCGGATGTGACGCGGCTTTTCCTCGAAGTTTTACCACGCCTCAAGCCTGGGGTGATCGTCCATATGCACGACATCATGATGCCGTATGAGGCGTACCATAATGGCGAAGTCGGCGATGTAAGTTTTCCGGAGCAATATATGTTGGGCACCTACCTTCTTTCGGTGGCAAGCGCCAAAGTTTTGCTCCCGGTCCATTATCTTTGGCGGACAAAAGCCATCACTGAAAATGGGCTGTCGTTTTGGTTCGTCACTGAATGACGGGCCTTCCAGGGATGCGCGACCGTCAACAGAGAACACAAAAAAGGCTCTGATCAACGATCAGAGCCTTTTTGCCTTGACGCGAGAACGACAGGAGGAAACCCCGTCGCCTACTGCCGAACGTCAATCCTTAAAAAGAAACCGACGGAGTTTCCCACGACGTGCGGCCAAGAACCCAATAAGGGCAACCGCGGCGACGGAAAGGTCGGACGGCTCCGGAACATTTGGGCCGTTATTGTTGGTCACATTACGAACCTGGATGGCTGAGAACGTCGCAAGGCCAGGGGCCGACGTCACATCCAAAGTCTCGGTCGTCGCATTAGCCGTGAAAGTACCCGTGACATCCTGCGTCACGGTGGATGTCGCGGAGCCGTTCACTCCATTGCCGGTGAGGGCAAGGGATACGGCACTCGAACCGTCGGAGTATGTTGTCAGCCAGTTTGAATCCCAGGGGGATTCAAAAATCTGAATGAGATAGTTCTGACCGACCGTGAGCCCACCGAGCGACATTGTGGTAAGATTGCCACCATACCCGACATCGAGCGCCTGTATGCCATAGCCGACCATCGCCTGATAATTGGCGCTCCAGCCAGAGTAGGGCGCACCAAGACCACCGATGAACGTGTTGGGCGCGTAAAGGCCACCACCGCTGACATTGGGGTTGTTGAGCGTGATATTGGAGCCCGCAAAGCTGTCGGTCGTCGCACTCAGGGACGACACACCATTGAACGTCACCCCGTTCACCGTCGCGCCAGCCGAGTTGGCCGTCGCCGAGTCAACGAAGGTTCCGGTGGTCACCACATCGCTTGCAACACCCGTCTCGTTCGACACTGCCCCCCAGGTGATGGAGGCATTGGCGAGCGCGCTGGACAGCGGGGCCGCCGCGACACCGGCGGCGAGCAGCGCCGCAAGGCCGAAGCGGCGGGCCGTGTGCGCCGAAGTCATTGTCAGTGCTGAATGTTTCACAGCAGCTCCTACCGAAAATCGTTCAATTTGAAGACCCACATGACCGTCACGGCGCATATCTGCCTCCAAGATGACGTGAGATTTAACCGAAGCCGGAGCCAAAAGCAAGCTTTGAATCGCCCCGCCGCGGAGATTCTTTGCCCCCCGCCCCGCCACCGATCGCCCCCGATCATCTCCCGCAAACCCGTGGAAAACCTGCGTAATTCTACTTAGGGCCGGAACGCTCCACCCGCCGCCGGGCGCCCGCCGCGCCCCCCCCGGCCCACCCCGCCACCCGGCATGATACCGATAGT
>DAHWBL010000332.1 GCA_027323595.1 Acetobacteraceae bacterium
CGCCACGCCGAGGACATCGCGCGCGCGATGTCCGGGCTGGAACCCGACGACCTGCGGCGTCTGGGCGACCTGCTGCGCAGGCTCGGCATCGCAGCCGCGCGGTGCGCGCCGGACCCCGGACTTGTCGGGGCGGAGGAGGACGCCTAATTCTCTCGCCAACCGTTCGATATCGAACGATAATCGGAGAGACAGATGATTCAGGTGCAGGCTTTCGAGCGTCTGGGTGGGTTTCGCAACGAGTGGCTGAACGCGAAGCACCATTTCAGCTTTGGCCACTACCATGACCCCGAGCGCATGGGCGTGGGCGGCCTGCGGGTGTGGAACGACGACGAAATCGCGCCGGGGACCGGCTTCGACCCGCATCCGCACCGGGAGATGGAGATCATCACCTATGTCCGGCAGGGCGCGATCACCCACCAGGACAGCCTGGGCAACAAGGGGCGGACCGAGGCGGGCGATGTGCAGGTGATGCACGCCGGCACCGGAATCGTCCACGCCGAATACAATTACGAGAAAGAGCCGACGCGGATCTTCCAGATCTGGATCGTGCCCGGCCAGCGCGGCGTGGCGCCCGGCTGGGGCAGCCGCGCGTTTCCGAAAAGCGGCGCGAGCACGCTGACGGCGCTGGCGGACGGGCGGCCGGGCGCGGACGGCTCGGCGCTGCCGCTGTACGCCGATGCGGCGGTGCTGGCCGGCACCCTGCAAAAGGGCCAGACGGTGCGGCAGACGCTGCGCCCCGGCCGGGTCGCCTATCTGGTGCCGGCCACCGGGGCGATCACGGTCAACGGCGTCGCGGTGAACACCCGCGACGGCGTGACGGTGACGGACGAGGCGGAAATCGAGATCACCGCGACCGAGGAAGCCGAAATCGTGCTGGTGGACGTGGTTCGCTGAGTGCGCCGGGGGCGGGCGATGCCCGCCCCCTACCGTTCGCTGCGCGGGTCGAAGGCGTGCTGCAACCCGTCGCCCAAAAAATTCACCGCGATGACGGTGACGAAGATCAGCAGGCCCGGATAGATCGCCAGCGCCGGCGCGGTCGTCACCAGTTCCTGCGCGTTGTTCAGCATGTTGCCCCAGCTTGGCATGGGCGCGACGATGCCGAAGCCCAGGAAGCTCAGCACCGATTCGAACAGGATCACCCGCCCGACCGTCAGCGTGACCGCCACGATCAGCGGCGTCGCCACGTTCGGCAGGATATGGGCGGTCATGATGTAGCCGGCGCGGCCGCCGCTGGCGCGGGCGGCGCGGACGTAGTCGCGGTCGCGCAGCGCCAGCGTGGCCGCGCGGGTCAGCCGGGCGATGCCGGTCCAATCGACCAGGGCGACGATGACCACCACGCGCCAGAACCCGGCCGCGCCGGAATGCGCGAACTCGGCCGAGAAGCCCAGCTTGGTCAGGTCGAGCGCCCCCAGCACGATCAGCAGCGGCAGCAGCGGCAGCGCGATCATGCCGTCGGTGAAGCGCATCAACACCGCGTCGAGACGACGGCCGAAATAGCCGGCGACGACGCCGACGCCGAGGCCGATCACGGTGCCGACCAGCGTGGACAGCACGCCGACGAGGAGGGAAATCTGGCCGCCGAGCATCAGCCGCACCAGTTCGTCCCGCCCTGCGTCGTCGGTGCCGAGCGGATGGTCCGGCGAGGGCGGGGCGTATTGCGAGAGCAGGTCGGTCTCGTAAGGATCGACATGCAGATACCGCGCGACCGGGGTTGCGGCGGCGACGAAGGCCAGCAGCAGCGCGAGGACAAAAAGGCTCGCCATGCCGGCGCGGTGGCGGCGGAAGCGGCGCCAGCGCAGCGCCCAGGGCGAGACGGCGCGGTCGGCGCTCACAGCGAAATCCGCGGGTCGAGCCAGCCATAGGCCAGATCGGCCAGCAGATTGCTCAGCAGCGTGACCAGGGTCGCGAACAGCAGGCCGGTCAGGGCGAGGTTGAAATCGTTGCCGAGGATGGCATCGTAGATCATCTTGCCCATGCCGGGCTGCGCGAACATGGTCTCCGTGATCAGCGCGCCGCTGAACAGCCCGCCAAAACTCAGCGCCATCACCGTGACCACCGGGATCATCGCGTTGCGCAATGCGTGGACCAGCACCACGCGGCCCTCGCCCGCGCCTTTCGCGCGCGCGGTGCGCACATGGTCCATGCGCAGCGTCTCGATCATGGCGGCGCGGACAAAGCGGGTGAACTGGCCGGTGTTGGCGAGTGCGAGCGTCGTGACCGGCAGAACCAGATGCCGCATCTGGTCCCACGGGCCGCCATCCCCGACCGTGGAAATGCCGCTGGCCGGCAGCACATGAAAATTCACCGCGAACACCAGAATTAGCACCAGCGCCAGCCAGAATACCGGGACGGAAATGCCGGCGAACGCAAACAGGCCGATGATGCCGTCGGCGACCCCGCCCGGCTTCAGCGCGGCGACCACGCCGAGCGCGAAGGCGAGGGCGACGCTGACCACGAAACTCGTCAGCATCAGCTTGCAGGTTTGCCACAGCGCCGGCAGCAGCACCACCATCACCGGCTGCGAATGCGTGCGCGAAAAGCCGAAATCGCCTTGCAGCGCCGCGAGCAGCCAGTGTGCGTAGCGCAGCAGGATCGGCTGATCCAGGCCATAGATGGCGCGCAGATGCGCCACCACTTCGGGCGTGGCGCCGGGGTTGGAGGCGATCATCAGGTCGATCGGGTCGCCGGGCATCAGGCCGATCAGGCTGTAGATGACGAAGCTCATCACCAGCAGCACCAGCGCCGCCTGACCGCAGCGCGCGAGGAGGAATTTTTTCATGTCTTGAAGTGGCAGGCGGCAAGTTGCGCCGGCCGTCCAGGGGCGGGTTCGAGGGCGGGCGGTTGGACGCGGCAGATATCTTGCGCCTTCGGGCAACGCGGATGAAACACGCAGCCGGGCGGCGGGTCGAGCGGGCTGGGCATCTCGCCGTGAATGGCGATGGCGCGGCGGTGGCGTCGGCCGATACGCGGGACGGCTTCCAGCAGCGCCGTCGTGTACGGATGCGCGGGCGTGGCGAACAGGTTTTCGCGTGGGGCGATTTCGACCAGCCGGCCCAGATACAGCACGGCCACGCGATCCGCCAGATGGTTCACCACCGCGAGGTCGTGGCTGATGAACAGGTACGCCAGCCCGCGGGCCTGTTGCAGTGCCCGCAGCAGATTGAGAATCTGGCTTTGGATCGACACGTCCAGCGCCGACAGCGGT
>DAHWBL010000335.1 GCA_027323595.1 Acetobacteraceae bacterium
ACGCCGCCGCCCAGCTCGCGCCGATGGCGCCGGTGCCCACGAGGGCGATTTTCGGGTTTTCAGACATCGGGTTTGCTCCGGAGCTGTTCAGGCGGGACGGGCGGACAGGCGCCGGCCGAGCGCGATGAAGGGGGTTTCGACATGCAGCGGCGCGGCGCGGGTGGTGGTAGGGCTGGCGGTGAGGCGCGGGACGGTCATGCGGAGACGCTAACAGAGGTCGGTTGGCCGGGTCGAGTTGGCCGGCCTATGGTTGCAAAGCTGGGGGAGCGGCGCATGGCGGGGCGGATGATCAGGTTCGTGTGGGGGGCGGCGCCGCTGCTGCTGTCGGTCGCCAGTTTCGCCTGGTGCACCAACACCGTGATGGTGCGCGGCATCGGCCATGTGATCCCGCCCATGGGCCTCGCCTTCTGGCGCATGGCGGTGGCCGCAATGGTGGCCGGCGCGATGGCGCCGCGCGCGCTGGTGGCGGACATGCCGGCGATGCTGCGGCACTGGAAGCTGATGGCGCTGCTGGGCGCCACCGGCATCGGCGGCTTCAATCTGCTGATCTATATCGGTCTGCAAACCACCACCGCGCTGCACACGCTGCTGCTGCAATCGGTGATCCCGGTGACCATCCTGGGCAGCGCGGCGCTGCTCTACCGCGAGATGCCGCGCGCCCGGCAGCTCCTGGCGATCGGGGTTTCCCTGCTGGGCGTGATGGTGATCGTCGGCCAGGGCTCGATCATGCAGGTGCTGCGGCTGCGGGTGGTGTCGGGCGATGTGTGGGTGTTCTCGGCGATGGTGGTGTACGGGTTCTATTCGGTGCTGCTGCGCCGGCTGCCGGCGCTGCATCCGCTGAGTTTTCTCGCCGGCAGTTTCGCCGCCGCCAGCCTGATGCTGCTGCCCGCGGCGCTGTGGGAATGGCACACGGTGGGGCCGGTGCCGGCAACCGGGCCGGTGATGCTGATCTGCCTGTATCTGGCGGTGGTGCCCTCCATCCTCGCCTATCTGTTCTTCAACCGTGGCGTGGCGCTGATGGGGCCGGCGCGGGCGGGGCAATATCTGCATCTGGTGCCGGTGTTCGGCAGCCTGCTGGCGGTGTTTATTCTGGGCGAGGCGTTCGGTCCGTATCTGCTGGTGGGCATCGCGCTGATCGGCGCCGGGCTCGGCCTCGCGGGTGCGGGCGGCGCGCGGCTGGCCACCGCGCTGCGGACGCGCTGGCGGATGGTGATGGAGCGATAGCTCACGCCCGAAAGGCCACCAATGTCAGCCAGGCGCTGAACAGGGCGGCGGCGGCCATCACGAACCGGAAGCGGCGCGCGCCATAGACCCACCGGTAGAGCCAGGCGAGCCAGGCCGGCGGCACCGCCACCAGCGCGACACCCTTGAGCAGCGTGATCCAGCCGAACAGCGTGACCACCACGGGCAATGCGCCACCCGACCAGACATCGTGGGCGAGCACGCTGGCCACGCCCGCGGCGGTGGTGATGATGCCGGTGATCAGCATCAGCGCCGGGTCGCGCACCATCGCGGCGATGGCGGCCTGGCACGATCGGGGACGGGCGGCGAACGCGCCGCACATCAGCAGGCAGGACAGGCCGAAGAATTTGCCGAGATAGATGGTAAGTGGCGACATGAAGCGGTCTCCTCGGTGAGGTGATCCCCGGGACGTGATCCCTGGGATATGATCCCTGGCGGGGCGCCGTCGCGCGGACAGGCTACAGGTTTTGCCGCCCCGCTGCCAGCACCGCGCCCCCGCCCCCTCGCCTGCCGGCGCCCGATCGGCCACCATGGCGCGATGCGTTTCATCCACACCGCCGACTGGCATCTGGGCATCGAGCTGCACGGCTTTGATCGTGGCCCCGAGCACGACGTGTTCCTGCACTGGCTGCGCGGGCTGATCCGCGCGCGGGCGGTGGATGC
>DAHWBL010000339.1 GCA_027323595.1 Acetobacteraceae bacterium
GATGATCGCCGATCTGGATAACCCCTACATCCTGATCCACGAGAAGAAGCTCTCGGGCCTGCAGCCGATGCTGCCGCTGCTCGAAGCGGTGGTGCAGTCGGGCCGTCCGCTGCTGATCATCGCCGAGGATGTCGAGGGCGAAGCCCTGGCCACCCTGGTGGTGAACAAGCTGCGCGGGGGCTTGAAGATCGCCGCCGTGAAGGCGCCGGGCTTCGGCGATCGCCGCAAGGCGATGCTGGAAGACATCGCGATCCTGACCGGTGGCCAGGTGATCAGCGAAGACCTCGGCATCAAGCTTGAGACCGTGACTCTCGCCATGCTCGGCCAGGCCAAGAAGATCCTGATCGAGAAAGAGAACACCACGATCATCGAGGGCGCCGGCAAGAAAGAGGACATCGCCGGCCGCTGCAGCCAGATCCGCGCGCAGGTCGAGGAAACCACCTCGGACTACGACCGTGAGAAGCTGCAGGAGCGTCTGGCCAAGCTCGCCGGTGGCGTGGCCGTCATCCGCGTTGGCGGGGCGAGCGAGGTCGAGGTGAAGGAGCGCAAGGATCGCGTCGATGACGCGCTGCATGCGACCCGCGCGGCGGTTGAAGAAGGCATCGTGCCCGGCGGCGGTGTCGCCCTGGTGCGTGCCGCCAAGGGCCTTCTCACCCTGAAGGCCGACAACGACGACCAGCGTTTCGGCATCGAGATCGTCCGCAAGGCGGTTCTGCAGCCGCTGCGCCAGATCGCCGAGAACGCCGGTGAAGACGGCGCCGTCATCTCGGGCAAGGTGCTCGAGAACGACGACTACGTCTGGGGCTTCGACGCCCAGACCGGCGAATACAAGGACATGGTCGCCGCCGGCATCATCGATCCGACCAAGGTGGTGCGTTGCGCCCTGCAGGACGCGGCCTCGGTCGCCGGTCTGCTGGTGACCACCGAGGCGATGATCGCCGAGAAGCCGGAGAAGAAGTCGTCCGCGGGTGGCCCCCCGGGCGGCGGCATGGGCGGCATGGGCGACATGGATTTCTGATCCGATCGCCACGCCGACACCACGATCCACGATCGTGACCAGGAAAGGCGGACCGCAAGGTCCGCCTTTTTTGTCGCCATCCGACAATAAGTCAGACTGTCATATCGATCGATGTTGACACCCGAGTTCGTTTTCGGGTGCTATTCTTGCGCAATCGACGTGCTGGCTTGCCTTGTCGCGCTCACTGGGTGCTGCCAAGTCGTCCAAAACCCGGTTGTCTGAAGCGTCGCGCGCGGGTGCGCGGCGCAATGACGGAGAGAGACAGGTATGGCTATCGGCACCGTGAAGTGGTTCAACACCACGAAGGGCTACGGCTTCATCATGCCACAGGACGGCAGCAAGGACGTGTTCGTGCATATCACGGCGGTCCAGGCGGCGGGCCTGCGTGGCCTGAACGAGGGCCAGAAGGTTAGCTACGACATCGCGATGGAACGCGGCAAGGCGGCGGCGATCAACCTCAAGCTTGCCTGATCCAGGATTCCGGTCGCTTCGGGCCGGAAGCCATGCCGCCCCCGCCGGGGCGGCATTCGCTTCGTGGCCTCCCCCGCCGGGCGGTGGCCGGAATTTCGGATCCTCCCGCGCCAGCCTGTAGCGCCCAACCTTTCGCGCCCAACCTGTGGCGCATCATGGCTGGCGCGTTTAGGGTAACGCCATCACAATGATACAACTTCGGACAGTCACCGCGCCGCGTCGCCCGCGGCTCGGTTCTGCCGCCTGCCCAGCCCCCTCTCCTGCTTGCGTGGATCCAATCAATGCCCAGCGATGTACAGGCCGCCAAACCCACCATCCTGCCGCTCAAGGTCAGCGGCCACCTGATGGCCATGGAGCCGGGCCTGTTCTGTGTCTTCAACAGCCCCGGCCCGCAGCCGTCCGACCGTTCCGGCCTGCCCGGCATTCGCCTGTCGCTCGCGCCCGATGCCGATCCGGCCGCGGCCCCGCTCGAATTCGCCAGTTTTCGCGGCGATGGGTGGGTCGGCGAATTCAATGACGCCGCGCTGGTGCGGGTGCTGCGGCCCTGCCAGATGCTGGTCACCATCTATCAACAGGCGTCGGTGAACGCGCGCAGCCCCAATCTTCAGGTGGTGCGGATCGCCGAGCCGGTGCCGGACGCGGGCGCGCCGGCGATGGCCGCCGCCGAACCCGCTCCGCCGGCCGCCGCGACGGCGGAAATCCTCGCCCATATCCAGTCGCGCGGCGACGTGGCGGGCGCGCTCGGCGGCTGGATCGGCGAGCCGGGCAGCGGCCGCTGGATCGAGGGCTTCCAGATGGCGCCGGCGGGCCTCGCGGCCGCCGAGGACATCGAATACCAGGCGGTGCTGGGCCGTGGCTGGCTGTCACCCTGGATGCAGGGCGGTGAATTCTGCGGCAGCCGGGGCATGGCGCTGCCGGTGCTCGGGCTGCGCGCGCGGCTGCGCGACGACGCGCAGGACAAGGTGGTGCTGACGCTGGAGGCGAGCTTCACCGACGGCACGCGGATCGGCCCGGTCGGGCCGGGCGAGGCCTGCGAGGCGCCCAACCTCGCGCCGCTGGAGGCGTTTCGGGTGATTTTGGCCCCGCGCGTGGTGATCGGCGAGGCCGCCGAGGCCACCGCGCCCGCGCCGGCTGCTCCGGCCAGTGTCGCGCCCGTCGCCGTGGCATCGCCGAAGGCGAAGCCGGCATCGAAGACAAAGTCGAATGCAAAGTCGGGGGCGAAGTCGGGGGCAAAGCCGGCGGCAAAGCCAATGATAAAGGCCGGCGCGAAGGCCGACGCGAAGCTGGGGGCAAAACCGGGGGCGAAGCCGGCGGTGAAAAAGCCCGCGGCCGCGCCCAAGCCCGACCGCCGCCGCCCCGCCGGCAAGCCCGCCGGACGCCCACAGCCGCGCCCGAAGGGCAGACGCAGCTAGCCAGGCCAGGGTGACCGCGTGCGTCCGTTCATAGGTGCCGGCCGCTGATGCGCTATCTGTTCGTCCATCAGAATTTCCCCGGCCAGTTCCTGCATCTCGTGCGCCACCTGCTGCGCGCCGGCGGCAACGAGGTGGTGTTCATCGGCGAGCCCAACACCAACGCCATCGCCGGCGTGCGCCGGGTGAATTATCGGCTGCCGCGCGGCGCCACCGAGCAGGCGCACCCCAACGCGCGCGAGTTCGACCTCGCGATGCTGCGGGCCGAGGAGGTGGCGCGCGTCGCCGAGCAGGTGAAGGGGCTCGGCTTCACCCCCGACGTGATCATCGGCCATCACGGCTGGGGCGAGATGCTCAACCTCGTCGATGTGTGGCCGGGTGTGCCGATCATCGGCTATTTCGAATTCTATTATGACTTCCTTGCCGGCGACATCCATTTCGACCCCGAATTCGTGTTCCCGCCGTCGCAATTGTCGCTGGTGCGCGCGCGCAACAACATCAACCATATCGCGCTGACCAATCCGGGCATCGGCATCACCCCCACGCGCTTCCAGCTGAACACCTACCCCGACTGGGCGCGGCGCAAGATCACGCTGCTGCCCGAGGGCGTCGATCTGGATCGCTGCCGGCCCGCCCCCGCGGCGCGGCGCAAGCCCTTTCGCCTCGGCGGGTTCGAGGTGCCGGTGGAGGCGAAGCTGGTCACCTTCGTCGCCCGCAATCTTGAGCCCTATCGCGGCTTTCACAGCATGATGCGCGCGCTGGTGCCGCTGTTGGGCGCCCGGCCCGACCTGCGCGCGATCCTGGTCGGCGGTGACGATGTCAGCTATGGCGCGCCGCCGCCATCGGGCACCTGGCGCGAGACCATGCTGCGCGAGCTCGGCGACCGGATCGACCCGACGCGGGTGCATTTCGCCGGCCAGATCAGCTACGATCTTTATCTCACGATGCTGCAACGATCCGACGCGCATGTGTATCTGAGCTACCCGTTCGTCGCCTCGTGGTCGTTGCGTGAGGCGATGGCCTGCGGCTGCGCGATCGTGGGCAGCGACACCGCGACGGTGACCGAGTTTCTCACCCACGACCAAACCGGGCTGGTGGTGGACATGCTGCATCCGCCGGCGATCGCCGAGGCGGTGCTGGAGCTGCTGGACAATCCGCGCCGGGCGCGGCGGCTGCGGGCTGCGGCGCGCGCCTGGGCCGAGGAGAATCTGCGCATGGATGTCTATCTGGCGGCGTTCGAGCAGCTGATCGCGCAGGCCACCGGCACCGCCGCGCCGGCCGCGCCGGTCGCGCCGGTCGTGGCGCGTGGTCGCCGACATGGCTGACCCGCCCGCCGCCGCGCCGGCGCCGCTGGTGGGTCGCGCGGTGATCGTCGCCTTCCTGCTCGCCGCCGCCGCGATCAGCCTGTGGTTGCAGACGCTCGCGCCCACCATCGCCGGTGGCGCCGGGTTTTTCGGTGGCATGCTGCATGTGCTGCTCGGCATCGTCGTGCTGCTGCTCTGCCTGCTCGCGGCACGCGGCGGCTGGGGGTTGCGCGCGCTGCCGCCGGCCGCGCTGCCATGGATCGCCGCCGCGCTGTGCGTGGTGATCGGCTGGCTGTCGGGCAGCGCCTGGCCCAATTCGGGCGACGAATATTCCTACGGCTATCTCGCCGACACGCTGCTCGCCGGGCGGCTGCACAACCCGCCGGTGTCCGACCTCGCGCTGTTTCGCATGTTCCGGGTGTTCGCCCTGCCGGACCAGACGATCAGCCAATATCCGCCCGGCTGGCCGATGCTGCTGGCGCCGTTCCGCGCGATCGGGCTGTCCTCGCTGGCCAACCCGGCGCTGACCGGGCTGCTCGGCGTGGCGCTGCTCGGCGCGCTGCGCCGGCTCGGGGTCGCCCCGGCGCAGCAGAGCGCGACGCTGGTTCTGATCCTGGGCACCCCGTTCGTGCTGTTCAACGGCGCCTCGATGTTCTCGCAGACGATGACCGCGGCCCTCGCCGCGGTGATCATGTGGCAGCAGCTCGCCGACGAGCAGCGGCCGGGCGGGGGGCGCAAGCTGCTGATCGGCGCGTGCTTCGGCGCGCTGCTGCTGACCCGCTATGAGGCGTTCGCCATCCTGGCGGGGCTCTATGCGCTCGACCGGCTGTGGTACCGGCGCTGGCGGGCGCTGCGCGACGCGCTCATGGTGCTCGTCGGGTGGCTGCCGTTCGCCGGCTTCTGCCTGTATTACGACTGGGCGCTCACCGGCGACCCGCTGCTGACCCCGGCGTCGATGACCAACCCGGACATGGGCCTGGCGATGGCGTTCGCCGATCCGGCGGCGATGGTCGGGCGCGGCCTCGCCCATCTGGCCTACTGGACCGGCGCGCTCGGGCAATTCGGCGGGCTGGCGGTGCTGGTGCTGCTGGGCCCGGCGCTGCGGCTGCGCTGGCGGCAGGGCGGGCTGCGGTTCTACGACCTCGCGCTGCCGGCGACGATCCTGTTTTTCCTGTATTTTCCCTATGATGGCGGCCATCAATATGGTCCGCGCTACTGGTTCTTCGTCTGGCCGCTGGCCGGGGTGAGCGTGGCCGCGGCACTGGTGCGCGCCGACGGGCGGCTGCGCATCGTCGATGGCATGTTCAGCTTCGACGGGCTGGTTGCCGCCAATCTTCTGTTCGGCGCGCTGATGCTGCCGGGGCTGATGCTGACCACGCGGATGTATATCGACGCGCGCCGCGAGGTGCTGAGCGGGCCGGTGCCGGCGGGTCCGGCGATCGTGCTGCTGCCGACGCGCGATCTGCATGTGTTCGCCACCCAGCGGGTCGAGATCCCGGCGGACAGCATGGATTTCGTGCGCAACGACATCGATCTGCGCAACCCGGTGCTGTATGGGCGGCTGGACGCACCGGATTCGATCCGCCGCGCCTGCCGGCTGCCGGGTGGGCGGACGGTGCTGGTCTGGCGCGGACCGGGCGACCTGCTGCGGGTGCCCTGCCCGGCGAACTAAGGCAGCTCAGGCGGCTGCCGCGGCACCCCGGCGCGCCGGCACCACCTGGCGCAGGGCGGCCACCAGCTGGTCCATCATCGCATCGGTGTGCAGCGGCGTGGGGGTGAAGCGCAGGCGCTCACCGCCGCGCGGCACGGTGGGATAGTTGATCGGCGTCGCATACATGCCGAATTCATGCAGCAGCCGGTCGCTGACGGCGCGGCACAGGGCGGCCTCGCCGATATGCAGCGGCACGATGTGGCTGCTGCTCGCCAGGCGCGGCAGGCCGGCGGCGTCGAGCTTGGCCTTCAGCGTCCCGGCGCGCTCGAACAGCGCGTCGCGGCGGGCCTGGTCGTGCTTCAGATGGCGCACGCTGGCCAGCGCCGCGCCCACCACCATCGGCGGCAGCGCGGTGGAAAAGATGAACCCCGGCGCGGTGGAGCGAACGAAATCGACCAGCGCGGCATCGCCGGTGATGTAGCCGCCATGGGTGCCGTAGGCCTTGGCCAGCGTTCCCTCGATCACGTCGATGCGGTGCGCCACCCCCATCGCCTCGGACACGCCGCCGCCGTGCGCGCCATACATGCCGACCGCATGCACCTCGTCCAGATAGGTCATCGCGCCGTATGCCTCGGCGAGGTCGCACAGACGGTCGAGCGGGGCGATGTCGGCGTCCATCGAATAGACGCTCTCGAAGGCGATCAGCTTGGGCGCGTGCGGGGGTGCCGCGGCCAGGAGTTCTTCCAGATGCGCCATGTCGTTGTGGCGGAACACGTGGCAGGTCACGCCGCGCGCGCCCTTGATGCCGGCGATCATCGAGGCGTGGTTCTTGGCGTCGGAAAAGACGATCCAGTTGGGCAGGCTGCCCAGGATCGCCGACAGCGCCGCCTGGTTGGACACGAAGCCCGAATTGAACAGCAGCGCGGCCTGCTTGCCGTGCAGCGCGGCCAGCTCGGCCTCCAGCGCGTCATGCAGCGGCGAGGAGCCGGAGATGTTGCGGGTGCCGCCGGCGCC
Source organism: Acetobacteraceae bacterium (assembly GCA_027323595.1). Classification (GTDB taxonomy): domain Bacteria; phylum Pseudomonadota; class Alphaproteobacteria; order Acetobacterales; family Acetobacteraceae; genus CAIVDX01. The sequence continues at coordinate 6,868 of DAHWBL010000339.1, forward strand.
GGCGCCGTGCGTGCGCGCCGCCGCGCAGGCGGCCTCGATGACGATGTCCGAGCAGCCCATCGCCATATAGTCGTTCGAGGACCAGACCAGCACCTCGCGCTGCCGCCCGTCCAGCTCCCAGTGGTACAGCGGGAACTGCGCGGCCTGGCGGGCCAGCGGGGTGAAGGTGCGATAGCGCCCCTGGCCGCGGATATCCTCCAGCGACCGGCGGCATTGATCCATGAAGGGGTGGCTTTGGGTCATGCTCATGAGCGGGCCTTATAATCCTGTCCTTGCCATGCTTGCCAGATGGTTGATCGGGGCAAGCCGCGCGAATTACGTCTGCCTCGCATCCGGGCAGCGTCGCCGTCACTGATCTGGATCAGTCCGCGCCCGGTCATTGCGCGTACAGCCGGATCTCGGCCGGGGCGGCCGCCGCGTCGACGCGCATCGACAGGGTGATGCGCCCGCGCGGCACGCCCAGGCGTGCCAGCGCGTCGGCCACCGCCCGGCCGGCCGGGTCGAGGGCGACGATGGCGGCGGTGTCCACCCCGGTCTGGGCGACCTCGAAGGCGACGTCGGGCTTGCGCGCGCGCGCCGCCAGCACGGCCGGGCGCAGCGCGGCGGGCAGATCAAGCCCGGGGCGAGGATGGATGGTGGCCAGCGGTGGCGGCCCCCATGGCACCGGCGGCGGCGGCGGTGGCGGCGGCGGGGCCGGTGGCGGGTCGGCGCGGAAGGTGCTCTGGTCGATCAGCTTGCAGCCGGACAGGCAGCCGATGACAAGCAGTAGCGCGCGGCGGGAATGAATCAGGCCCATGCGCCACGCTTGCAGGAAGCCGCGCGGACGGCAAGATGGGGGCGCACCCGAAGGAGCCGCCATGTCCGCCGACAGCAACCTGCACATCGATCCGGCCCGGCTGTGGGGCAGTCTGATGGAGCTGGCGCGGCCCGAGTTCGGCGGCACGCCTGATGGCGGCATGCGCCGGGTGGCGCTCAGCGCCTGGGACGGCGCCGGGCGGGACCGCTTTCGCACCTGGTGCGCCGCCGCCGGGCTGGGGGTGCGCATCGACCCGATCGGCAACATCTTCGCCCGCTACGAGGGCGCCGATCCCGCCCGCGCGCCGGTGCTGGTCGGCAGCCATCTGGACACCCAGCCCACCGGCGGGCGGTTCGACGGCGTGCTCGGCGTGCTCGCCGGGCTGGAGATGCTGCGCACGCTGGCCGAGGCGGGGGTGCGCCCGGATGCGCCGATCGAGCTGGTCTGCTGGACCGACGAGGAAGGTGCGCGCTTCGGCCGCGGCCTGATCGGTTCGGGCGTGTGGGCCGGCGAGCTGGCGCTGGCCGCGGCCGAGGCGCTCACCGACCGCGACGGCATCAGCGTCGCCGCCGCGCTGGAGGCCATCGGCTATCGTGGGCATTCCGCCCCGGGGCCGCTGCCCGACGCCTATTTCGAGCTGCATATCGAGCAGGGCCCGGTGCTGGAGGATGCCGGCCTGCGCATCGGCGTGGTCACCGGGGCGCAGGCGCAGGCCTGGTTCGAGGCGGTGATCACCGGGCGCGAGGCGCATGCCGGCACCACGCCGCCGGCGGCGCGGCAGGACGCGCTGGTGGGGGCGGGCCGGATCGTCGACCTGGTGGACCGCATGATGCGCGCGCGCGGGCAGGATGGGCGCGGCACCGTGGGCCGGCTGGAGGTGCGGCCGAACAGCCCCAACACCATCCCCGGCGAGGTGCGTTTCAGCGTCGAATTCCGCCACCCCAGCGACGACGAGATCGCCCGGCTGGCCGCGCAGTTCCCGCGCGAGGCCGGCTTCATCGCCCGCGACGCCGGCCTGCGGCTCGACATCGCCCCGCGCCACCGCATCGCCGCCCAGCCGTTCGACCCGGCCTGCATCGCGCTGGTCGAACAGGCCGCCGCCGGGCTGGGGCTGCCGGCGCGGCGGATGATCTCGGGCGCCGGGCATGACGCGATCAGCGTGGCGCGCGCCGGGGTGCCGGTGGCGATGATCTTCACCCCGTGTCGCGGCGGGCTGTCGCACAATCCGGCCGAGAGCATCACGCCCGAGGAGGCCGCGCAAGGCTGCCAGGTGCTGATGAACGCGGTGCTGGCGCGCGCCACCACCGGACCGGCGGGCACGGCGCGGGAGCCTTGAGCCAGGCGGGGTTGTCGGCGCCGCTGCCCGCTCCTATAGCGCCCGGAGAAGATTGCGGAGAGCATATTGGCCAGCACTGACACGGCGTCCGACCCGAGCGCGCTCGAGCGGCAGCACGCGCTGCTGGCGCGCCCGCGGACGCGCGACACCATGATGGCCAACGCCATCCGCGCGCTCGCCATCGATGCGATCGAGGCGGCCAATTCCGGCCATCCCGGCCTGCCGCTCGGCATGGCCGACGTCGCCACCGTGCTGTGGTCGCAATTCCTGAAATTCGATGCCGCCGACCCGCGCTGGCCGGACCGCGACCGCTTCGTGCTGTCCGCCGGGCATGGGTCGATGCTGCTCTACGCGCTGCTGTATCTGACCGGCCATGCCGGCATGGGCATCGAGCAGCTCAAGAGCTTTCGCCAGTTGCATTCGCCCGCCGCCGGGCATCCCGAATATGGCGAGCATCCGGCCATCGAGATGACCACCGGCCCGCTCGGCCAGGGCATCGCCACCGCGGTCGGCATGGCGCTCGCCGAGCGGGCGATGGCGGCGCGGTTCGGCAAGAGCCTGGTCGATCATCGGACCTGGGTGATCGCCTCGGACGGCGACCTGATGGAGGGCATCAGCCACGAGGCGGCGGGGCTGGCCGGGCACCTGCAATTATCAAAGCTGTGCGTGCTGTTCGACGATAATCACATTTCGATCGATGGCGGCACCGAGCTGTCCTGCAACGACGACGCGCTGCGCCGCTTTGCCGCGCATGGCTGGGCGGTGCGCCGCATCGACGGCCACGACCCCGAGCAGATCGCCGCCGCGCTCGGCTTCGCCCAGCGCAGCCGCAAGCCCACGCTGATCGCCTGCCGCACCATCATCGGCTATGGCGCGCCGACCAAGGCCGGCACCTCGGCCACCCATGGCAGCCCGCTCGGCGCCAAGGAAGCCGCCGGCACCAAGGCCGATCTGGGCTGGACCGCGCCGCCCTTCAGCGTGCCCGACGACATTCTCGCCCCCTGGCGCGAGGCCGGCGGCCGGGGTGCTGTCGCGCGGCGTGGCTGGATCAAGCGCGTCGCGCGCCATCCGCTGCGCGCCGAGATGGAGCGCACGCTGGCCGGACGCCTGCCGGATGGCTGGCACGAGGCGATGGCTTCGGTGAAGGCGGAATTGCTGCGCACCCGCCCGAAACTGGCCACCCGCCAGTCCAGCCAGAAGGTGCTCGAAGCGCTGGTGCCGGCGATCCCCGAATTGCTCGGCGGCTCGGCCGATCTGACCGGCTCGGTCGGCACCATCGTCCCCGGCATGGCGTCGGTCTCGGCGGAGAATTTCGCCGGGCGCTACATGCATTGGGGCATCCGCGAGCACGGCATGGCCGCCGCGATGAACGGCATCGCGCTGCATGGCGGGCTGATCCCGTATTCGGGCACCTTCCTGGTGTTCAGCGACTATATGCGCCCCGCCATCCGGCTCGCAGCACTGATGCGCCTGCGGGTGGTGCAGGTGCTGACCCATGATTCGATCGGGCTCGGCGAGGATGGGCCGACGCATCAGCCGATCGAACATCTGGCGTCGCTGCGCGCGATGCCGAACCTGCATGTGTTTCGCCCCGCCGACTCGATCGAGGTGGCGGAGTGCTGGGAACTGGCGCTGCGTCGCAATGACGGGCCGAGCGCGATGGTGCTGACCCGCCAGGGTCTGCCGGCGCTGCGGGACGATGTCGGCGAGAACCGCAGCGCGCGCGGCGCCTATGTGCTCGCCGAGGCGGAGGGGCCCAGGCGGGCGACGCTGATCGCCACCGGCTCGGAGGTGAGCCTTGCCATGCAGGCGCGCGCCGCGCTCGCCGAGGCGGGCATCGCGGTGGCCGTGGTGTCGATGCCGTGCTGGGACCTGTTCGCGATGCAGGACGATGCCTGGCGCGCCACGGTTCTGGGCGGCGCCCCGCGCATCGGCATCGAGGCGGCCTGCGGCTTTGGCTGGGAACGCTGGCTCGGGCCGGATGGCAGCTTCATCGGCATGACCGGCTTTGGCGCCTCCGCGCCGGCCGACCAGCTTTATCGGCATTTCGGCATCACCGTCGAGGCGATCTGCGCGGCGGTGCGCAAACAATGTGACGACAACAGCACGCATTAAGAATCACGCGAGGAGAGACGACATGGCCGTGAAGGTCGCGATCAACGGGTTCGGGCGCATCGGCCGGCTGGTGCTGCGCGCCATGGTGGAAAGCGGGCGCACCGACATCGAGCCGGTGCTGATCAATGATCTGGGCAGCGTCGAGGCGAACGCGCATCTGCTGCGCTATGACAGCGTGCATGGCCGCTTCCCCGGCGAGGTGCATGTCGATGGCGACAAGATCACCATCCATCATGCCGGCCGCGTCTGGGGGCCGATCCGCGTGGTCGCCGAGCGCGATCCGGGCAAGCTGCCGCTCGCCGGCGTCGATGTGGCGATGGAATGCACCGGGCTGTTCACCTCCAGGGCCGCCGCCGCGCCGCTGCTCGCCGCGGGCGCGCGCCGGGTGCTGATCTCGGCACCGGCCGACGACGTCGATGCCACCATCGTCTATGGCGTCAATCACCAGGTGCTGACGAGCGGGATGACGATCGTCTCCAACGCGTCGTGCACCACCAACTGCCTCGCCCCGATGGTCAAGGTGCTGCATGACAGCTTCGGCATCGAGCGCGGCTACATGGTGACCATCCACAGCTACACCGGCGACCAGCGCACGGTGGACACGCTGCACAAGGACCTGCATCGCGCCCGCGCGGCGGCGGTGTCGATGATCCCGACCTCGACCGGCGCGGCGCGCGCGGTGGGCCTCGTGATCCCCGAAATGAAGGGCAAGCTCGACGGCACCGCGATCCGCGTGCCGACCCCCAACGTGTCGCTGGTCTCGCTCGACGCGGTGCTGGCGCGCAACGTGACGGTGGCGGATGTGCATGCCGCGATGCGCGCGGCCGCGGATGGGTTCCTCAAGAACATCCTCGTCTACAGCACCGACAAGCTGGTCAGCGTCGATTTCAACCATGTCGCCGCCTCGTGCAGCTTCGACGCCACCCAGACCGCGGTGGTGGAGGGCAATTTCCTGCGCGTGGCCGGCTGGTACGACAATGAATGGGGCTTCTCCAGCCGCATGTCCGACACCGCGGCGCTGCTCGGCGCGCTGTAATGGCGGGGTTCCGCACGCTCGATGGCGTGGCC
>DAHWBL010000355.1 GCA_027323595.1 Acetobacteraceae bacterium
CGGCTTGGCCGACACATTCGGAGAGCCCCGCACATGCCACGATCCAGCGCCTTTGTGCCGCATGACCTGCCCGCGCCGATCGCTGGCCGCGCGGGCGGAAGGCTCGCCGGACTGACCTTCGCGGTGAAGGACATGTTCGCGGTTGCCGGACAGCGCGCCGGCGGCGGCAATCCGGATTGGCTGGCGCACCAGCCTGTGGCGCCTGCGTACAGCAGCGTGGTCTCGACCCTGCTCGATGCCGGCGCGACGCTGATCGGCAAGACGGTGTGCGACGAGTTTTTTTTCAGCGTTGCCGGCGCCAACGCGCATTACGGCACGCCGCGCAATCCGCGCGCGCCGGGGCGGCTGCCTGGCGGGTCGTCATCGGGCTCGGCGAGCACGGTGGCCGCCGGCGCGGTGGATTTCGCGCTGGGCAGCGACACCGGCGGATCGGTGCGGGTGCCGGCGGCGTTTTGCGGCCTGTGCGGCATTCGGCCCAGCCACGGCGCGCTGGCGATGGACGGCGTGTTGGCGATGGCGCCGAGTTTTGATGCGATCGGCTGGTTCACCGCGGGGCCCGGATTGCTGCGCGCGATCGGCGCGCTGATGCTGCCGGCGGCGACGCCCGCGCCGATCACCTCGATTTTTTTCGCAACCGACATGATCGATCAGGCCGACGGGCCGATCGCAGAGGCGGTGCGGCGGGTGGCAGCCGTGCTTGGCGCCGCGCCGATGGAGTTGGCACCCGGCGGAACCGATGCCTGGCGCGAGGCGTTCCGGGTGATCCAGGGACATGAAATCTGGCGCTGTCATGGAAAATTCATCAGCCAGAACAAGCCGAATTTCGGACCAGGCGTTGCCGAGCGGATGCAGTATGCATCGACGGTGAGCGATGCCGCGCATGCGTCGGCGGTCGCGGTGCGCGAGGCTGCGCGCGCGGCGATCCTGGCGCTGGTGCCGCCAGGCAGTGTGATCGTGATGCCAACCGCGCCCTGCCCGCCGCCCTTGCTGGATGCGGATGCGGCCACGCTCGACTCGTTTCGTACGCGCACCATGGCGCTCACCTGCGCGGCCGGGCTTGCCGGGCTGCCGCAGGTCAATCTGCCGCTGGCGACCGCCGACGGATTGCCGGCCGGGCTGTCGCTGCTGGGCGGACCGGGCAGCGACCATGCGCTGCTCGATCTGGCCTGCGCGGTGGCGCCCTTGTGCGGGCTGTAACCGAAATCAGCCGCGCACGATGCCACGTGCCCACTGCATCGCCGCTTCGGGCAGCGAGGTGCGGATGACGTCCCAGCCGGGTTTGCGGGTGGCGTCCATGCCGAGCTTGGCGGACATGCCATCGACCGAGGACGGGTCCAGCCGGTTGCAAAAGACCTTGGGCACCACGAACATGTCGCTATCCGCCTGAAACCTGGTGGCGAGTGCCCAGAGCATCTCGGTCTCGTTGAACACGTCGATATCCTCATCCACCACGACGGCGAGCTTCAGATACGGATCGAGCCCGAACAGCAGCATCAGCGCGTGGCGCGCCTGGCCGGGGGCGGTGGCGCGCAGCGACAGATAGGCGTGAAAATGCGTGCCTGATTTTGGGAAGTTCAGCGCCACCGCGCCAGGCACCATTTCGCGCAGCCGGTTCCAGACATGCGCCTCCTTGCCGGCGCGGCCGAGCAGCAGATGTTCGGCCGAATAGCCCGGGATGATGTCCAGAAACCAAGGTGCGGCGCGCTGGGTGATCGCGCGCACCACGAACACGTGGCGGGTCGAGCGGGAGGTGGCGTAGCCGGTATATTCGCCGAACGGGCCTTCATCCTCGAAGACGTCGGCGAGAATTTCGCCTTCCAGAACATATTCGGCCGCCGCCGGCACTTCGACATCGATGGTCTTGCAGGCCACCAGCTCCACCGGCCTGCCGAGCAGCGCGCCGGCGACCTCCAGCTCGTCCACATCCATGCCCATCTTGGCGCCGGCGGCCAGATGGATCGCGGGGTGGCCGCCGATCACCACCGCGACCGGCAGATTGCGTCCGCGCGCGGCGGCGCGCTGCCAATGGTCCCAGATATGGCCGCGCGAATGCAGGCTGACGCCGAAACGATCCGGCCCCTTCAACTGCATGCGCTGGTAGCTGAGATTGCGAACCCCCGTGTCGGGGTCTTTGCAGATCAGAATGCCCGAGCTGATGTAGCGGCCGGCATCCTGTTCGAAATGGCGACTGATCGGCAATCGTGCCGCATCGAGCGCGCCGGCGGTGAGCACCAGTTCCTGCACCGGCGCGTCACGCACCAGCACCGGGCTGATGCGCCTCTCGCTGGCGGCGAGCCATGCCTGGTTGAAATGTTCCCCGCTGGTGCCGGCCATCCTGGCGATCCGCCCGCGCTCGGCGAACAGATTGCAGACCACGGGGCCGACGAACCCGATCGGGTTTTCGATCACCACGACCGGGCTGCGCCCGGCGCGTTCGAGTTCCAGCGACAAGGCGGTCGGCAGGTAGTCGAGGTCGAACGGCGCATGCAGGCGCAGCACCTCCTCGGGCGGCAGCGCGTCGATGAAGCTGCGCAACGAGTCCATGGCCCGGCGCGTCAGCCCCAGAAGCCGGCGTGGGTCGCCGCGGCTTCGTCCTCCAGCAGCGGGCCGACCACCTCGATGTCGCGCAGCCCGCGTGAGAACAGCTCCCGGCACGGGATGGTGATGGTCGGGTTTTCCGGATGGTTGCCTGTGTCGGCCAGCAATCTTTCCACCGGGTAGCCATAGACCACGCGCCCGATACCCGACCAGTAGGCGCCGGTGGCGCACATCGGACAGGGCTCGGTGCTGCTGTAGAGCGTGGCCTGGTTCAACGTCGCCTTGTCCACCTTGCGCGAGGCGATGCGGATTGCGTCCAGCTCGGAATGTTGGGTCGGGTCGCCGCCGCGCTCCTTGCGGCTTTCCGCCTCGGCCAGAACCGTGCCGTCCGCGGCGACGATGACGCAGCCGAACGGATGGTGCCCGCCGGCGCGCGAGGCATGCGCGAGCGCGATGGCGCGGCGCAGAAAAGCCTTGTCCTGATCATCATCCATCGTCATCACATCCTTGGCACGAAGCGCGTGTCCACCAGCTTTTGCGGGTCGATCCTGTCGGGCGGATAGTTCTGCGCGCGTGCCACCCAGCTCCAGGTTTCGGCGAGCAGCGCGGGATCGAACCAGCCGAGCCCGTCGCGCTGGCTGATCTCGTTGCTGATCAGCGCGATGGTGGTGCCGCATTGCGGTTCGGCAAGTGCGGCGTCCACCTCCGGCAGCGCCTTGTGGATCGCCCGCGCGCCCTCCGCACAGCTTGCCACCGAGCGGCGCACCGCCTCGGCATAGGCGCGCACGAAGCGGGCGACGATGTCGGGGTGGTCGTTGATCATCGCATCGGTGGCGAACAGCGAAAGCCCATAGCCGGTCAGGCCGGAATCCGACCACGGGATGGTGTGCATGGTCTTGCCGACGGCCTTCAGCGCCTCCTCGATCTCGGTGCCCGAGGTGACCCAATCGATCAGCGCATCCACCTTGCCGGTGGCGAGCAGCGGGCCGAGCGTGGCGGGGTCCACTTTCAACAGATTGACGTCCGCCGGATCGAGCCCGTTCTGGCGGGCGATCACCGGCCAGATGGTGTTCGACGAGGTGAAGGTGGCGGTGCCGAGCGTGTGGCCGGCGAGCGATTTGATGCTGGTGATCGGCCCGCCCTGTACCGTCAGGATCGCGTCGGGCTGTTTGCTGAACACGGAGAATACGGCGCGCACCGGCACGCCGTGCTCGGCCGCCGCGGTCATCAGCCCGTTCATGCCGCCGCTGCCGAATTGCGCGCTGCCGGTGGCCATCCTGGTGATGACGTCGGTGGTGCCCCGCCCGGCATTGATGGTGACGTCCAGCCCCTCCCTGGCGAACAGCCCCTCGGTCTGGGCAATCCAGGGGAAGGTCTCCTCACCCGATGGCAGCCAATCGAGGATATAGGTCACCTTGTCCGCCGCGCGCGCCGGGCCCGCCAGCGCCAGCACCGCCCACATCGCCATCGCGCCCCGCCACGGCATCGCCTTGCCCCCGAATTGTGCCGCCAGAGCCACGCAATGCGCGTGCCACCTGCCAGAGCGGTTTGCCTTGACCGTCATCGACATCCACGCGGTGAAACCGCTCCAGCCGCAGGGTGAGCGAGCAACTTGATCGTGCAGACCGTTTCCGATCTGCACGATGTTGCTCTATTGACGGCACCTGGCGCGCGTGCAGCATCAGCCCATGCGTCTTAGTGTGCTCGACCAGTCCCCCATCGTCACCGGTGCCGTGCCAGACGGCGCCATCCGGGAATCGCTGATCCTGGCGCGCGAATGCGAGGCGCTGGGCTATGACCGGTATTGGGTCGCCGAGCATCATAATTCCGACTCGATCGCCGGCACCGCGCCGGAAATTCTGATCAGCGCCATCGCCGCCACCACCAGCACCATCCGGGTCGGCAGCGCGGGGGTGATGCTGCCGCATTATGCGGCGCTGAAGGTGGCCGAGCAGTTCCGCGTGCTGGAAGCCATCGCGCCGGGGCGGATCGATCTGGGGCTGGGCCGCGCGCCTGGGTCGGACGGGCGCACCGCCTTCGCGCTCAACCCGCAGGCGGCGTCGGCGGCGGAACATTTTCCGGCGATGGTGCGCGACCTCGCCGATCTGTTGGCCGGCCGGCCGCTGGTGGAAGGCCACCCGTTCCGCGACGTGCGCGCCCAGCCGCAGGGGCCAGGCGCGCCGCAAATGTGGGTGCTGGGCAGCTCGGATTACGGCGCGCAGGTGGCGGCGCATTTCGGCCTGCCCTTCTGCTTCGCGCATTTCATCACCGACGGGGCGGGCATGGAGGCGGCGCTGGACATCTATCGCCAGCGCTATCGCCCGAGCGAGGCCTGGCCGGTGCCGCACGCAGCCCTCACGGTGTGGGCGCTGGCGGCACCGAGCGAGGCGGAGGCGGAGCATCTGGTGTCCTCGCGCCTGCTGGCGCGGCTGTGGCGGGATCAGGGCCGCTACGCACCGCTGCCGAGCCCCGAGGAGGTGGCCGCCGCGCCGCTGAGCGAGGCCGAACGCGCGCAGATGGGGCGCATCCGCGGCCGCACGATTTTCGGCACCGCACCGCAGGTGGTTGCGCGGTTGGAACAATTATGCGCAGCCTTCGGGATCGACGAGATGGCGGTGCTGACGGCAACGCACGACCCGCTGGCGCGGCGGCGGTCGTACCGGTTGATCGCGGAGGCGGCAGGGTTGCGGGGGGCGGGCTGAGGGGAGGAAGGCTGTTCTTTTTTGGCAAAAAAGAACCAAAAAATTTCTTGGACTAGCGGTCTGGTTTGCGGCAACGACTGGCACTTCACGGGGGGATGCTCATCTGATGAGCTATTACGAAAAAGTCCTGCAACCCGGCGAACAGGTTCGCTTCGTCGGGAAACTGCATTGGATCATCTACAAGAACGTGGTCGGCTATCTGCTGCTCGCGGCGGTGTTCGCGGTGGAGCCGCACATCCTGGAGTCCTCCGACCCCGGCAGGATGTATCTGGCGACGGTGCTGATCGCGCTGCTGAGTTTCCTCGAAGGGGTGCGCGCGACGATCGTGCAGGCCACCACCGAATTCGTGGTGACCGACAAGCGCGTGATCTACAAGCGCGGCTGGATTTCGCGGCGCACCGAGGAGATCAACATCACCAAGGTGGAATCGGTGGATGTGGACCAGGACGTTGTCGGCCGCATTCTGGGCTTCGGATCGGTGCTGCTCCGCGGAACCGGCGGAAGCTGGGAGCCGCTGCGGCGGGTGGCTGATCCGTTGGGGTTGCGGAATGCGATCCTTGTTGGGTGATGGCGGTTAGGCAGGTCCCGCATGAGCGGCGCTCATACGGGCTACGCTCTCAGCGACACGCCATCAAGCGCGGCAAAGGCAAGGTCTCTTCTCTGGCCAGGAATTCCGCCACACCAATTTAGGCACGCTGCTTTGGATATGGATGCGTCGTCAGCCCCGATCAGCGCGTGCAATTTTGAACGGCATACGCGCACTGCTCGCCTTGGGCCAGCAAAGGGCCGGTCGGCCCGGAGTAGTTC
>DAHWBL010000357.1 GCA_027323595.1 Acetobacteraceae bacterium
CGACATAGGCGGTGCCGCCAACCACGCTGATCGATGGAGCGACATTGCCGGTATAGACGAAATTCGAGATGTTGCTGGCTACACTCGTGGATTCATTGAGCGACCACAGCCCGGTGGCCTGATCGACAAACAGGAAATAGCCGCCAACCTCGCCGGTGGCTCCGGGCGCCAGATAGATCGGCGCATTGCCGGTGTAGCTCGCGACCTGCGTGGTGCCCGCGGAGGTGCCGTTCGAAACGTAAAGATTATAGGTAGTGCCGTTATAGATTTCGAACGCGACATTGCCGTTGGAAAGCCCGACCAGCACCGGCGGCGTGTCCGGTGAGCTGAAATCGGCGTAGCTGGTGACCAGAACCGTGCCGCCCGCGGTGCCATCCGTGCGCCACAGATCGATCTGGTTGCCGCCGCCGCCCGAGACGATATTGGTGAAATACCCAAAGCCACCGGCCACCGCCATCTGCGCAATCGACGCGGCGGCGCCGGGCGAGGCAGGAAACGGCGCAATGTTGCTGGCAACGCCGGTGGTCTCGTCATAGGACCACAGCCCGGTCTGCTGGGCGTAATAGAGCAGATATCGCAGAGCCATCCGTCGCTCCCAACCATTTTGGCGAAGCCGCAGAAATGTGACGTTGCATGGATAGGCTCAATGGATTTCGGAAACGTTAATGGCCCCCTTCATACTCGCGCGCGAGGCGATGCAGCAGGGGCAGTTCGCGCCGCGCCTCGATGTGGGCGAAATGCCGGCTGCGTCGACCCAAATGGCGTCGCCGATAGGCACCCGCGTCAAACTCCGCCGACGGGTCGATGTCCTCGCGTCGCGCCGCGTACAGGTAATGCGCGAACGGGTCGCGATTCGCGCCAACCGCCTCGCCATGGTTGCGCATGTACCAATCGACATCGAACAGCGCATTCGGGCTGACCCTCTGCTGGCGCCGTCGCGCCATGAAATCAGCCAGTGCAAGACCTGTCATCGGCCCGTAGCGACCATGATACCAGACCGGATCGAAGCAAACCGATGGGCGCCGTCCGGCCGCCTCACCGGCGATCATATAGTGCAGCAACGGGTTGACTCCCATCGCCGCAACCACGGGGTTGGTGCGCAGATACCAGGCGATGTCGACGTAAAGGCTCGGATCACGCGCCTCGCGCCAACCGAACCGGCAAAAATGCGATACCGGATCGATCTGCGCCTCCAACACGTCCGGCGCGTTGATCAGATAAAAATTCTCATCGAACAGCCCGCTCGCGCGGACCAGCAGCACCTCGGCGTCGACCGGGTCCGGCAACGGATCATGCTCGGCGGCAAAGCCGGAAAACGGATCCACCCCCTGCCCGCGCAATTCCCGCCAGCCATCCAGATGGGGCACCACGTAAAGCTCACGCAGGGGACTGGCCGAATCGCCGAGACGATGGCGCAGGAAATGCGCGAGCCGCGGCTCGTCGGCACCCAGTCCCGCGGCGAGTGCGTACCAGCCCGGATCGAACAGCGGGCCTGGTCGCAACCCGGCGCGCTCACCGGTCTGGTGGTAATGCAGCAGCGGATTGGCCCAGCTCGCGCGCAGATCGCGGTCGCGCGAAAGGTAGAAACCGACATCGAAATACGGGTTCGGCGCGCGGTGCTCCCGCCAGCCGTCGCGGCAAAAATGCAGCAGCGGATCAACCCCGGCGGCGCGCACATCCTCGTTGACCGATAGATAAAACGTTGCGTCGAACAGGCAACTCTGGCGGAGCTCAGCGACCTCGTCGGTATATGCCGGATCGATCATCGCCTTGCCTGTCAGCCTCAGCCAAAGCGGTTGCTGCGTGGAAATCCGTTCGGCGGCGCCTTGCCGGCCTGCGCGCGCTCGCCCAGCCAGTAACGCAGATCGGTCTCGGTGCGGGTGCGTTCGCCAAGCCGCCAGCTCAGCCCGTCCGCAAGGCGAAACACCACCGCGTCGGCCAACCCGCCATCGCGATATGTTTGCAGCCGCACCCCCGATCCGCGCGCAAGCTCGGGGACCTGGTCCAACGAGAAAATCAGCAATTTTCGATTCTCGCCGATGCAGGCGACATGATCGCCCTGCGCGGGCACACACACCCGGGCGCGCTCACCTTCGCGCAGATTGAGCACCTGCTTGCCGGTGCGCTTTTCTGCCAGCATGTCCTCGGACTTCACCACCATCCCGCGCCCGTCCGAGCCTACCAGCAGATATCGCGCCGCCTCGCGCCAGATGAACAGCGCCGCGACATCCTCCTCGCCCGGCAAATCAACCATCACCCGCACCGCCTGGCCATCGCCGCGACCGCGCGGCAGGTCCGAGGCGCGCAGCGTGTAGGCGCGACCATTGGTGCCGAACAGGCAAAGCTTGTCGGTGGTCTCGCATGGCAGCAGCAGCAGCAGCTCGTCACCATCCTTGAATTTCAGCTCGGTTCCCTCGGCAAGATGCCCGCGCACCGCGCGCAACCAGCCTTTGGCCGACAAAATCGCGGTGATCGGCTCGCGCTCCACGAATGCCTCGGCGCTGACCTCGATCGCGCTCGGCGCGGCCTCGATCGTGGTCCGTCGCGCACCCAGCGGCCCGGCGCCGAACTTTGTCGCGGTCGCCGCGATCTCGGTCTCGATCGCGCGCCAGCGTACCGCCTCGTCGGACAGCAGCTCACGCAATTTTTTTCGTTCAGCACTGAGGTTTTTATGCTCGCGCCGGATCTCCATCTCCTCCAGCCGGCGCAGGCTGCGCAGCCGCATGTTCAAAATCGCCTCGGCCTGCACCTCGCTGAGCTCGAAGGTCCGGAT
>DAHWBL010000388.1 GCA_027323595.1 Acetobacteraceae bacterium
GGCGTGGCGGAGGTGCGTTTCAGCAGGCCCCAGTCACCCTGGTCGCGGGCGTGGCCGATCAGGGTGAATATCTCGGCGATGAAGCGGTTGTGCGTGGCGGCGGCGAGCGCTTCGTGAAAGCGGCTGTCCCAGTGCTCGAACTCATCGAGCGAGGTGGCCGCGTCCGCGCCGGCGCAACAGCGCGCGATGGCGTCGAAATCCGCCGCGGTGGCGTTTTGGATGACCAGGTCGAGCAGGCCTGGTTCGACGATCAGCCGCGCCTGCATCAGCTCCGCGGGGCTGATCGCCGGAGCCGGTGTGGGGGGTGGCAGGCGGGCGGTGGCGCCGGGGGCGACGAAGGTGCCGCTGCCGACGCGCTGGGTGACCAGGCCGCGCTGTTTCAACTCGGCGAGCGCATGGCGCACCGCGGCGCGGCCGATCTGATGGTGCGCGCACAACGCACGCTCGGTCGGCAGGCGCGCGCCCTCGGCCCAGCGCCCGGTGCGCAGGGCGGCGAGCAGCGTGTCGAGCAGGGCGAGCGCGCCGGCGGGCGGCGGCGGCGTGCGGGCGATGCTGGCGGAAACTGGAACGGCGCGCATTGACCTTGCTCTGACTGGCTGGTAACCGGATTGCATTGGTAGCATAAAAACCAATCTAAACCAATCCCGTCGCGCGCTGGCGTCGGGCAGGAGGCGACATGAAGCTCGCGACCCTTCCGATCGACGGTGTTAGCCAGCCGGTGGTGATCGCGCCGGACGGGCAGGGGTTCTGCCCGCTGCGGCAGGTGCTGCCTGGCGCCGGCGCGGACATGCTTTCGGCGATCGCGGCGATCGATGATCCGGCGGGCGTGCTTGGCCTGGTTGGCGCATGGACGCCGCTTTCGGGGCACCATCTCCTTGCGCCGATCCCCCGGCCGGCGCGCAATATTTTTTGCGTCGGCAAGAATTATCACGAGCATGCCAAGGAATTCGCGCAGTCCGGCTTTGACACCTCGGCCGTGCGAGGCGAGATGGCGCCGGAATTTCCGGTGATTTTCACCAAGCCGTTCTCGACCGTGATCGGCGATGGCGATCCGGTGCCAGCGCATGCGGGGTTGACCACGCAGCTTGATTACGAGGCCGAGCTGGCGGTGATCATCGGCAAGCCGGGGATCGGCATCTCCCGCGCGGCCGCACTCGACCATGTGTGGGGCTATTGCATCGTCAACGATGTGACCGCGCGGGATTTGCAGCAGCGGCACCGGCAATGGTTTCTGGGCAAGTCGCTGGACGGGTTCTGTCCGATGGGGCCGTGGATCGTGTCGGCCGACGAGGTGGGAGACAGCGCGGATTTGAATGTCCGCTGCTGGATCAACGGTGAATTGCGCCAGGATGCGAACACGCGCGACCTGATTTTCGACATTCCGACGATCATCGAGACGATTTCGGCGGGCATCACGTTGCTGCCGGGCGATATCATCGCAACCGGCACGCCGGCCGGGGTTGGCATCGGGTTCAAGCCGCCGAAATTCCTGCATCCTGGCGATGTGATGAAGATTTCCATCGACAAACTCGGCACACTCACCAATTGGATCGTGGGCTGAACACTCGGCCGGGCGGCGAGGGGAGGAAATGATGGTCTCGGCGACGATGACGGGCGGGCGGCGGCAGGTTCTGCGCGCGGCGGCGACCATGTTGACCGGGATCGCGCTTCCGGCGCGCGCGGCGGGCGCCTATCCGGACCGGCCGGTGACAATCGTGGTGCCGTTCGCCGCCGGGGGATCGGGCGATGTCTATGCGCGGCTGCTTGCACCGCATCTGCAGCAGGAGTTCGCGCAGAGCTTCATCGTTGAGAATCATCCTGGTGCGGGCTCGTTGATCGGCACGCAGTTCGCCAAGGCCGCGGCGGCGGATGGCTATACGCTGATGATCATCTCGAACACCCACACGGTGAACGATACGCTGTTCCCGAAATCCTCGGCGCGGCTGATGCGCGATTTTGTCGCGGTGGCGCCGATCAATTCCGCCGACCTGGTGCTGGTGACGCGCCCGACGCTGGGCGCGCGCACCGTCTCCGAGCTGATCGCGATGGCAAAAGCCAAGCCTGGGGCGCTGAGATTCGCATCATCTGGCCCCGGCACGCCGTATCACATGGCCGGCGAATTGTTCAAGCAGATGGCCGGCGTCGATATGTTGCATGTGCCCTACAAGCTGAGCTCGGCGGCCCGGATCGATGTGATCGCCGGGCAGGTGGACATGATGTTCGACGCGCCCACCACGATGGATGGCTTCATCAAGTCCGACAAGGTGATCGGGCTGGCCACCACGGGGCTCAAGAAATCCGACGTGCTGCCGGATCTGCCGACGGTTGCGGAGAGTGTGCCCGGATACGAGGCGGTGATCTGGCTTGGCGTGATGGCGCCCAAGGGGGTGCCTGATGCGGTCATCGACACTCTCAACACAACCATCGCGCGCATTGTCCGCCAGCCAGATGTGGCGGCTGCCTGGCGCTTGCAGGGGGCCGACCCGCTGGTGATGTCGCCTGCGAAATTCAAGGAATTTCTGGATGCTGACATCGCCAAATGGGCCCGCGTGGTGAAGCTGGCCGACGTGCGGCCGGGGCAATGATGACGTGAATCCCGGCGCGCTGATCGCACGGCGAAAGGATTTTGTCGGTGGAGTGCTGGTCCTTTTGATCGGCCTTTCGACGACGAGTGCTGCGTGGCATTACGATATCGGAACACTTCGGCGCATGGGGCCCGGGTTTTTCCCGCTGGCACTTGGCGTCATCCTGTCGCTCACCGGCGCGCTGATCATGCTGACCGCGCGAGCTGATGCGCACGCGGCCGCGCCGGCGGCGGAATGGCGCGGCTGGCTGTGTATCAGCGCGGGCATCGTTGCGTTTGTCGTGGTCGGCGCGACGCTGGGGTTGCTGCCGGCGACCTTCGCGACCGTGTTCGTCTCGGCGCTTGGGGACCGGCAGAATTCGTTGCGCGCGGCGTTGATTCTGGCGGTGTCGATGAGTGTCGTGTGCCTGGTGGTGTTCTGGTGGCTGCTGCAGGTGCAGATGCCGTTGTTCCGGTGGGGGCAAGGATGATCGGGCAGTCGCTTGCCGATCTGATGCAGGGCTTCGGGGTCGCGCTGCAACCGGCGAACCTGATGTGGTCGTTCTTTGGTGTGCTGGTCGGCAATCTGATCGGGGTGCTGCCGGGCATGGGCGCGCTGTCGGCGATCTCGATGCTGCTGCCGCTCACCTATACCATGCATCCGGTGCCCGCGATCCTGATGCTGGCGGGGATTTTCTATGGCTCGCAATATGGCGGGGCGATCGGCGCGATCCTGCTCAATCTGCCGTGCCATCCGCCGCATGCGGTGACCTGTCTTGATGGCTACCCGCTGGCGCAGCAGGGCCGCGGCGGCACCGCGCTCGGCATCACCATGATCAGCTCGTTCTTTGCCGCCTCGGTTGGCATACTGGTGATGATCCTGGCTTCGCCGCTGCTGGTGCGTGTGGCGTTTTCCTTCGGGCCGGCCGAGATTTTTTCGATCATGCTGCTCGGACTCATCGCTGGCTCGACGATGTCGCGCGGCTCGCCGTTGAAGGGGGTGGCGATGACGGTGATCGGGTTGATCATCGGTGTCGCGGGCACTGATGTGAACACCGGCACGCAGCGATTCACTCTTGGGCTTACCGAGATTGATGACGGGGTGGAACCGTTGGCGCTCGCGCTCGGGCTGTTCGGCGTCGCGGAGTTTCTGCGCAGCGTCAACCGAATTCAGGAAGTTGGCAGCGCGACCAGGATGCGGTTGCGCGACATGCGGCCCAGCGGGGCGGACCTTCGGCGCGCATTTTTGCCGATGCTGCGCGGCACCGCGATCGGCACCCTGTTCGGTGCGATGCCGGGCACCGGGCCGACCATCACCACCTTCATCGCCTATGCGCTCGAGCGGCGCCTGGCCAAGGACCCGTCGCGGTTCGGCCATGGCGCGATCGAGGGGGTGGCGGCACCCGAGGCGGCGTCGCATTCCAAGACCCAGGTGGATTTCATTCCGACCATGAGCCTGGGCATTCCCGGCGACCCGGTGATGGCGCTGATCCTGGGTGCGTTGCTGATCCAGGGCATCCAGCCGGGACCCCAATTGATCACCGAGCACGCCGATCTGTTCTGGGGGCTGATCGCGAGCTTCTGGATCGGCAATGTGCTGCTGATGGTGTTGAACGTGCCGCTGATCGGCATCTGGGTGAAGCTGTTGCAGGTGCCATATCGGTTCTTGTTTCCGTCGGCGCTTTTTTTCATTGGTGTGGGAGTTTTCAGCACCGACAACAATCTGTTCAATATCTGGGAAGTGCTGGCGTTCGGGGTGTTCGGGGCGGTGTTTTCCGCGCTCGACTTCTCGGTCGCGCCGATTCTTCTGGGGTTCGTGCTGGGGCCGCTGGTGGAGGAGAATTTCCGCCGCGCCCTGTTGTTGTCGCACGGCGATCTGATGGTGTTCGTCCAGCGCCCGATCAGTGCCGGCTTCGTGGCCGCGAGCGCGCTGCTGGTGGTGGTGCAGCTCATGTTGCGGATGCGTGCCGACCGTGGCTTGAAAATTTCCTAGGCCGGGCGATATCCCTCTGCACGGTCTGGGATGCAATGGTCATCCGTCCGGTCATGCGCGCAAGGGGATCAACAATGAAACCGATTTCAGTCGTTGCGGTTCTGCTGGTATTGCTCGCCGGCTGCACGTCGCGCGACATCATGATGAAGAACCGGTCCACCGGGCAGGTGGAGAAATGCGGCGATACGCCGATCGGTCCGGGCAGCGTCAATTCTGATGAAGACCGCGCCTGTATCGCGAAATGGGAAAAGCAGGGCTTTGTGCGGTATCAGCCGCCTTATTGCCTGAGCCTGGGGTATTGTTTTGGCGAGGGCTTCGGCGGGGGTGAACCGCAGCCGATATCCGGGATGCCGAAAACGCAATGAAATTGCTTGATTCGCGCAATTTTTAAGAAATAGTCCGTCTACGTCGGATTTTCCGCTGGACGGGGTTGTTGGCTTGCGCGACGGTGCACGCGCCGCGCGAAATCCGCGCGACTATTTTCGGCCTGGGCGTGGGGCGGTGTCGGTTGAACGAACCGGTGTCTTTTGTGCGCAGCGCGAACGGCGCTGACACTCGGCGTGCGGGCTCGATCGGCGGGCGGCTGCGCCAGGCGTTGTTGCCGCTGCTGATCGTGGGCGTGCCCGCATTGCTGGCGATCGGCGGGATGGTGGGGGTCGAATCCCTGAGCAGCCAGAGGGCGGTTCTTGAGGCGCGGTTGATGGAAACCGCGCGCGGCTCCGCGCTGGCGATCGATGCGCAGCTGCAGGTCTATCGCACCGCCGCGCAGGTTCTGGCGCGTTCGCCGCAGGCGCGCGCGGGGGTGATGTCGGCGTCGCTCTACGCGCTGGCCCGTGAGACCGGGGCGGCGGTTGGTGGTTGGGTGACGGTGTCGCCGGCTGATCCGCAGGCGGTGCCGATCCTGAACACGCATTTGCCGCTCGGCGCTTCGCAGGAACCGCCAGATGGCCAAACGTTCGCTCCGGAACTGATCCGAACGCGCGCGCGCGCGTTGCAGACCGGGCAGCCGCAGATCAGTGACCTGTTCATCGGCCCGCATATGGGTCGCCCGGTGGTGCAGATGATCGCCCCGGTGCCGGCCAGTGAGCCAGGTGGCACACCCTCGCTTCGGGTGGCCCTGACCTTCGAGGCGGAGGGGCTGGCGAAGCTGCTGCTTCGCCAGCATCTGGATAACGGGGCCTATGCCGCGGTCAGCGACAGCCACCATTTCATCGTCGCGCGGTCCTTCGTTAATGACACCCTGATCGGCAAGATCGGCAGATTTCACGACAACCCGGATTTTGTCGGCGATGGCGGGGTGATCGAGGGGGCGGCGCTGTCGGGGCGGCATGTGCTGGTCGGGTTTCACGACCTGGCGAACGCGCCGGACTGGCGCGTGGTGGTTGTGGAGCCGTTCGACGGCGTCGCGGGGATGATCACACCCTCGATCCTGCGGCTGTTGCTGATCGGCAGCGCGGTGCCGGCGTTGATGCTGCTGGCGCTGGGTCTGATGTGGCTGAGCGGCCGTGACGACCGCGCCGCTTATGCGGAACTCGATCGCATCCTGGAGAAAGTGCCGGCGACGATTTTCGTCGATCGGATCAGCCCTGATGGCAGCAGGACGCGACAGTTTCTAAGTGGATCGGCAGGTCGGCACAGCGGGCGGCCGTGGAGTGAGTTGCGCTGGGATTCGGAACGATTCATCCAGGACATGGACCCTGCGGATGCCGAGAGTTTTCTGGCGTATCGCGAGCGTGTGCACCGCACCGGTGCGGGCAGCACCGAGGCGCGGGTGCGCCATCACGATGGTGGCTGGCGGACACTGCGCTATGACGAGACCTGTTTTCAGCGTGGGCGCGACGGCAGCATGCTGGTGGTCGGCTGCATTATCGACGTGAGCGAGGAATCGGCGATGCGTCAGCGGCTGCGCCAGGCCGAGCGGCTTGCCGTTCTGGGTGAGGTGGCGACCGGGATCGCGCATGAGGTGAACCAGCCGCTGGCGGTGATCGCGATGGCGGCGGAGAATGCGGTTCGTGCGCTGCGCGGTGGCGCGCCGCGTGTGCTGCATGCGCTCGAAAAATTGCGCCTGATCCAGTCACAGGTGCATCGGATCGGCGACGTGGTGCATCATATCGGCATTTTCAGCCGCGCCGACACGCGCGAGCACGGGCTGGTCGACGTGGCCGAGGTGGTCGAGGCGGCGATGGCGCTGCTTGAAGGACGGCTCAATGAGGAAGGCATCAGCGTGTCGTGTCGCATTGAGCCCGATCTGCCGCGGGTGCGCGGCGTTACGGTGATGCTGGAGCAGGTGCTGATCAACATCATGGTCAATGCCGCGGACGCGTATCGTGATCAGCCCGACATCGCTGGACGGCATCTGCACATCGCCGCGCGGCGCGAGGAAGGCGGCGTGTGCATCACCATCGCGGATCGTGCCGGCGGCATCACCGGTGATGCGATGTCTCGGGTGTTTGATCCGTTCTTCACCACCAAGCCTCCGGGTAAGGGAACCGGGCTTGGCCTGTCTATCAGTTTCGCCACCATCGCCGAGATGGGCGGAAAGATCAGCGTCCATAACGAGGATGGTGGCGCGGTGTTTCGGATCGAGCTGCCTGGTCAGGAAGACTGACCGGGGCGGTCTGGCTCAGGGGGCCTCGGAGTCCATCAGCACGAACAGGACCTTTGCCGGCGCGCTGCCGTGATTGACCCATGCGTGGTTGGTGGCCTGTTGCACCACGATGTCGCCGGCTTTGAGATGCACCGTGCTGTCATCGAGCAGCATGTCGATCTCGCCGGACATGATGATGGCGTAATCGACGGTGCGGGTGCGGTGCATCATCGGGTCACGCGGGGGCATGCCCTTGGCGGGTGCGTTGGCGCCGATTGTTTTCATCATGAAATCAATTGGGAATTTCGCATCGTCGGCCGCGGTGGTCGGCGGAAATTCGGTGATGGTGAATTTGGTGCCCTGCGGCGGCGGCGGAAAGCCGATCGGGCGCTTGGCGAAATCCTCGCCGTTGGACATTGGCACCGGCGAGCCAGGCGTGATCCATAGCATCGCCGAGAGCGGCCGACCTGGCTTTTGCGCTGTCAGCGGCAGCACGCTGTCGAAGATGGCAGTGGATTTTCCGGACGCGTCAAGCCCGGTGACAACGCGGCGCACGCTGTCGTCGGCGTGCGCGGAGGCGATGGTGAGCGTGCCGGCAAGGGCCAGCGCGGTGAGGCCGGCGGTCGGATTTTTCATTGTTGTCGTCTCCCTGTTTTTTCGGGTTTCGTTGGGTGGTGCCTACACGACCTTGGTGACCAGCTCGCCGAGCTGGTCGATGGTGATCGCGATGACGTCGCCGGAGTTGAGAAACACGCCGCTTTCGTTGCCGGTGCCCGCGGGTGTGCCGGTCATGATCACATCACCTGGATACAGCGTGAGTTTCTGCGACAGATGCGCGATCTGGTCGGCGATGGAAAAGATCATCGCGGCGGAATTGGAGTTCTGCTTCAGCGCGCCGTTGACGGTGAGCTTGATGGCGAGATTCATCGGGTCCGCGATGTCTGATGCGGGAACGATCCATGGGCCGAGCGGCAGGGATCCGTCAAAGTTCTTGTGGGCGAGCCAATCCATCGCGAACGGCGAGGTTGCGGGCACGCCTTCGCGACGGCCCAGATCACGCGCGGAGAGGTCGTTGCCAATGGTGTAGCCCGCGACATAGTCGTAGGCGCGTTCGACCGGCACGTCCTTTGCGACGCGTCCGATCACCACCGCGAGTTCGGCTTCCCAGTCGACCTTTTTGGCTGCTTTCGGCATGGTCACGGTTTGTCCGGGGTTGGCCAGAGAGCGCGGGCTTTTCATGAAGAACCAGGCCTTGAGACCGGCTTCTTTCGGATTGGGGCCGAGAGGGGTGTTGTTGACCGCAGCCATCGCGGCGGCGTGGTCGGCATAGTTGGCGCCGGCGCAATAGATCTGCGCGGGGGCACCAAGCGGGGCGAGCAGCCCGGCCTGGGCAAGCGGGATCGCGGCGCCAAGCGGGGCGGCACGTTCGATCCGCGGCTTGAGGTCTTCCCATGCCGTCAGGATGTCCATGATCCGAAGCGGTGTGGGGCTGCCAAGGCAGATCGCGGCGTCATAAACCGCGCCATCGACCAGCAATCCGGCGCGCGCGCCGTCAACGCCCGTATAATTCACCAAACGATAATTCTGCATGATTTCCCCCCCGTGTCTGAGGCGCTGATGATGCACGAGAACAACCGAACGGCAAAGCTGGTGCACGACAAGGCTGGCGTTGGGGCGAAAATGGTTATACGGTATATCTAACAGCAGGGAGGAGGCGAAAATGATTCAGAAAGTTATCGTGACGGTGGCGCCAACCGGAGGTATGGCGAACAAGGCGCAAAACCCAAGTTTGCCGACGCAGCCTGATGAAATCGCGCGCACGGTGGTCAATTGCTACAATGAGGGCGCGTCGGTCTGCGCGCTGCATGCGCGCCTTCCCAATGACCAGGCCACCTGCGACCCGGAAATCTATGGCGCGATGAACCGGATGATCCGCGATAAATGCGATATCATCCTGAACAACAGCACCGGCGGCGGGGTGGATGGGGAGATGACCCGCGACATCCGCCCCGGGCTTGGCGAGATTATTTTCGAGCAGCGCATGCGTGGGCTGGATGCGCCGCTGTGCGAGATGGCGACATTTGATTGCCACACCATCATGGCGCAGTTCCATGGCCGCAATCTGCTGATGCTGACGCCGTCGGATCTGTGCACGCAGATGGCGGAAAAATTCAAGCTGCGTGGCATCAAGCCGGAATGGGAAGTGTTCAGCCTGGCGCATCTGCTGCAGGACACGACCCGTCTGATCAAGGAAGGCTATGACAAGCCGCCTTATTTTATCAACATGGTTCTGAACACCATGGGGTTTCAGGGGGGGTATCCGTATTCGCCGCGGATCGTGCAGAGCTTTCTGGATCATCTGCCCGAGCAAAGCGTGTTTTGCGTCAGCGCGATCGGACCGGCGCAATTGCCGGCGACCACGCTCGCGGTGCTGATGGGCGGGCATATCCGCGTCGGGCTCGAGGATAACAATTATTATCGGCGCGGCGAGTTGGCCACCAATGAGCAACTGGTGGCGCGCGCCGTGCGCATCATCCGCGAGCTTGGCGCCGAACCGGCGACGCCGGCCGAGGCGCGTGAAATTCTCGGCCTGGCGCCGGTGAGCTGATCTGCGTCAGCCAGGGGCCGGGCCGAGCAGCCAGCCGAATTTCTCCTGGGCGCGCCGGGCAACTTCGGGGCTCGGCGCGTTCGATGGGGGAAATTTGTCGCGCCAGTGAAACGGGCGGCATGCGTTGATCACGGCGACCGAATGGGTCATGTCGCGCACCGCGCGCTTTTCCGCGGTCAGCATCGGATCGGCCGGCGAATCCCACGCGCCTTCGATGAACTGGATGGAGTGTTTGGGGTCGGTTCGGGTGAGCGTCGCCCAGATCAATTGTTCGAGGTTGGTGACATCGATGTCGTCATCAACGACGATCACATATTTGGAGGCATAGGCGGCGCCGCCGCATTGGGCGGCAATCGTGCCCGATTGCACGGCGTGGCCGGGATAGCGCTGTTTGATCGAGACGCCATGCAGCATGCGCGAGCCGCCGATTTCATGGCACCAGACCTTCTGCACATCGGGCACGCCCGCGGCGAGCATGTTTTGCTTCACCATCGCCGAGCGCATCACCGCCCGGTAGCGCGCCATCTCGTCCGGCCCGCCGCCCATTGGTGGCACGCCGAGCAGGATCGGGTCGTTACGATGGTAGATCGCCTGGATATCGAGAACATGCACGCTCGATGCGCCGCCGGCGTAGTGGCCGGTCCATTCGCCGAAGGGGCCTTCGGTTTGTCGCCTGTCGGGCGACACAAAGCCCTCCAGCACGATCTCGGCATTGGCGGGAAACGGAAGTCCGGTGATTTTGCCTGTTACCATTTTGACCGGGCGGCCGCGCATGCCACCGATGATGTCCATCTCGAAGACGCCATACGGCGCTTCGGTGCCGCCGTAGAAAAAGGCGAGCGGGTCGCCGCCGAGCACCATGACCAGCGGCATTTTTTCGCCGCGGGCAAAATATTTTTCGCGATGGATGTAGCCGTGATGGCCGGCGGCCATCAGCACGCCGACGGATTTCGCGTCATGCACCTGCGCGCGATACGCACCTGCGTTGAGCCAGCCTTCCTCGGGGTCGCGCGTGATGCTGTAGGTGCCGGTGCCGATGTAGCGGCCGCCGTCCTTTTCATGCCATACCGGCGCAGGAAATTTTTCGACGTCGATCGCGTCTCCAAGCAGGATATTGTCGAATATCGGGCCGGATTCCACCAGTTCGTGCGGCAGGATTTTCGGCTCGGCGAGATAGGCCTGGCGAAAGCCGTCGGAGAGCTCCCATTTATCCATGCCCGAGGGAAAGCCGAAGGTCGGTGCGCGACGCCGGCCGGCGAACATGTTGAGCAGCAGCCGATGCCCCTTGGGACAGCCAGGAATATCCTCGAAGACCACGCAGGGGCCGTCATCGGCGCGCAGCACCGCCTCGGCGGCGAGCCCGATATCCTCCTGCCAACTGGCTCCCTGAACATGGCGAACTTCGCCGAGGGATTCAGCGATCTCCAGCCATTCGCGTAGATCGTCATAGGCGATATGCGGTGCGCTGTTGCTGCCGGTCTGCATTGGCCGCTCCTTCCTGGGGTCACGTATTGCCGCGCTCTTGGGGCAACGATAGCATCGTTTGCGCGATTGGGCAGTGCCGGCGGGCAGGGGGCAGGCGTTGGGCGAAGCGGTCGAGGAATATGATTATGTGATCGTCGGCGGCGGATCGGCGGGCTGTACGTTGGCCAACCGGCTGACCGCCGATCCGGATTGTCGTGTGCTGTTGCTGGAGGCCGGCGGCTGGGACACCGATCCTTGGATCCACATC
>DAHWBL010000390.1 GCA_027323595.1 Acetobacteraceae bacterium
AGCTGGCATCGAGGGGTTTGCCAAGCAGGGCGGCCTCGGCGTGCCGCGCGCGGACCGGGGTGGCGGCGACCCCGCCATAGGCGAGGCGGATGGTGGTGACGCGGCCCTGGTCGAGCCCGATCAGGCAGGCGGCGGCGACGGTGGAGATGTCCTGGTCGCGGCGTTTGCTGATTTTTTCGGCGAACAGCACGGCACCTGGCGGCGGCGTGGGCAGCTCGATGGCGGTGATGATCTCGTCGGGCGCGAGTGCGGTGGTGCGGTAGCCGGTGAAGAATGCGTCGATCGGGACGGTTCGCGGGCCGCGCGCGGCGGAGGCGAGTTCGATGCGGGCGTCGAGTGCGAGCAGCACCGGGTGGCTGTCGCCGAGCGGCGAGGCGGTGCCCAGATTGCCGCCGATGCCGCCGAGGTTGCGGATCTGCACCGAGCCGATGCGGGTGAGGTAGGGCCGCAGCGCGGGGTGGAGCGCGGTGAGCGCGGGCAGCGCGTCGCTGTAGGGCACCGCGGCGCCGATGCGCAGGCCGGTCGGGGTGGTGCCGATGGTGGTCAGCTCGGGCACATGGGCGAGGTGGATGACGCGGGCGGGCGGGGTGCGGGCGCGGCTGGCGAGCAGGCCGAGATCGGTGCCGCCAGCGAGCAGGGCGGCGTCGGGGTGGGCGGCGCGCAATGCCAGCGCGGCGGACAGGCTGCGCGGGGCGAGGAAATCGCCGAAATCGGCGTCGGTGGGGCGGCGCAGGCTGGCGAACCCGGTGGTGGGCAGCGGGGCGGCGGGCTGGGTGGCGGCGCGGGCGACGGCGGCGACGATCGAGCGATAGCCGGTGCAGCGGCACAGATTGCCGGCCAGCGCGTCATGGATGTCGGCCTCGGCGGTGCCGCCGCCGCTGGCGAGGTGGGCGTGGGTGGCCATGACGAAGCCTGGCGTGCAGAAGCCGCATTGGGTGCCGCCTTCGTCCACATAGGCCTGCTGCACCGGGTGGGCGGTGCCGTCGGGCGCGGCCAGGCCCTCGATGGTGCGCACGCCCAGCCCGTCGAGCTGGCCGAGCAGCAGCATGCAGGCATTGGCGGCGCGGGTGACGAGGCGGTCACCCTCGATCTGTTCGAGGGCGATGGTGCAGGCGCCGCAATCGCCTTCCGCGCAGCCCTCCTTGGTGCCGATCAGCCCGCCCATGCCAGTGCTGCCCATGCCGGTGCTGGTGGGGCCGCGCAGCCAGTCGAGCAGGGTGGTGTTGGGCGGCGCGCCGAGCAGCTTCGTGGGGGTGCCGTTGAGCAGGATGGTGGGGGTGTCGGGCATGCGTCGGTCCTGGCGGGTGGGAGCCGGGCGGTGCAAACACCGGGCCGGCGCCGATGTTGGCGCCGCGCGCGGCGATTTGCCATGTGCATTTACGCCCTGCGGCCTGGCGCCTGCTTTGTCACCGAAGGACCGCTATCCCGCGCGGTGGTCGAGGCCGATATCGAGCACCCCGACGCTGTGGGTCAGCCATCCGATGGAGATCAGATCGACCCCGGCGGCGGCGATTGCCGGCGCGGTGGCCGGGGTGATCCCGCCGGATGCTTCCGTCAGTGCACGACCGGCGATCATGGCGACGCCGCGTGCCATGGTTTCGGGGGACATGTTGTCCAGCAGCACCGCGTCCGCGCCGGCGGCCAGAACCTCATCGATTTGCGCGAGGTCATCCACCTCCACCTCGATCTTGACGAGGTGGCCGACCGCCATGCGCGCCCTCTCGATGGCCGGGCGGATGCCGCCGATGATGGCGATGTGATTGTCCTTGATCAGCACCGCGTCATCGAGGCCGAAGCGATGATTGCTGCCGCCGCCGGCGCGCACCGCGTATTTCTGGAGCGCGCGCAGGCCGGGCATGGTCTTGCGGGTGCAGACGATTCGCGTGTCGTGCCCGCGCACGGCGGCGACCACCGAGGCGGTGGCGGTGGCGATCCCGCTCAGATGGCACAAAAAATTGAGGGCGGTGCGCTCGGCGGTCAGCACGCCGCGGGCGGGGCCACGCACCAGGGCGATGACATCGCCTGCCGCCACCGCGCTGCCGTCCGCGTGAGCGGGCTCCAGCGTGATGGCGGGATCGATCAGCTCGAAGGCGAGCGCGGCCACATCGAGTCCGGCGATCACGCCCTTCTGGCGGGCGACGAGCGCGGTCACGGTGCGCAACGCGGGCGGCACGATGGCATCGGTGGTGAGATCGCCTGCCTGCCCCAGATCCTCCAGCAGGGTGGTGCGGACGAGGGGTTCGAACATGATGCGTGGAAGCGGGGGCAACAGCATTGGGACGGTCCTTCTAACTCCGTATTATACTCTTATTGAGCATAATAGGAGCATATGCTGACAATGAGTATAACCGGTGTCAAGCGCGCACGACCGGCAGCTTGGCGCCTGCCACGGCGCGGTCATCCAGCACCTGCCGGCGGAAGCGAAACAGCTTGGCCGGGCGGCCTCCGGTCGCGGTCGCGATCTCTCCGGTTTCCTCGACCAACGCCTGTTGCTCAATCAGGCGGCGGAAATTCTGCTTGTGGATCAGCCGGCCGGCGATGCCCTCGACGCTGCGCTGCAATTGCAGCAGCGTGAAATCCGGCGGCATCAGCTCAAACACCACCGGGTGGTATCTGATCTTGGCCCGCAGCCGCGCGATGCCGGTCGCCAGGATGCGGCGATGGTCTGCCTCCATCGCCTTTCCGGCCGCCGCGACGAGGCCGGCTTCATAGAGAAGCTCGTAGCGTTGCAGCACCAGTTCATCGTTCCAGGTGTGCCCATCCAGGCCGAAATTGATCGCTATGCGCTGGCCGCGCTGGTGCCGCGCGGCCCGCTCGCCGGGTGCATCGGCCCAGCCGCGCAGCCGCGGGCCAAGCAACAGCTCGATCATCTCCGGCCGGCCGCCGCGGTGGTCCTCCCAGGGGAAATAGCGATACCAGTCGTGCCAGATCGCCGACCCGCAGGTTTCGCCGCTGCCCTGCCTGGTCAGCCCGAGATAGCTGATCGAGATCGCCCTGTGTCCGGCCTGGCTGATCCGCTCGCCATCGGCGAAGGTGTAAAGCTGTTCGACATAGCCGAGCGGATGGCGGGTCTGCTGCTCCACCCAGGCGCGCAGCCCGGCTTGCAGCGAGCGATGGCCGGGTTCGAATCGCCCGGATGGCAGCGCCAGGCCATCGCGGATGGTGAGGACACGGGGGCAGCCGGCCGTCACCGCGACCAGAACCGCGATCAGGTCCGCTGAAATCGCATTCGCCGTGCCCATTTCGGTTCGCCTCCGTTCGGATGATGCCGGTGGCACGCGGCGAGGGGCCATGGCAACCATGGTCAGCATACCGTCGCCGCACCGCAGGGCCAGACGGAGCGGCAGGTTGCGGCCCGGTTTGCCCTACCCCCGCTGCATCCGCGCGGTGCGGGGCAGTAGCCAGGCGAGCAGCAGCACCAGCACCGCGACGGCGAAGGTGGCCAGGTAGACGTCGTGCAGGGCGTGGTCGAGCAGGGTGGTGAGGCTGGCGCGCTCGGGCGTGGGCAGGCTGGCGCGGATGGTGGGGTCCATCAGGTCGGCGACCGGGTCGTGGCCGGTGCTGGTGAGGCCCATGCCGGCATTGAGCAGGCCGCCGAAGGCCGCGGCACCGAGTGCCTGGCCCAGGATGCGGCTGAAGAAATACAGGCTGGTGGCGCGGCCGCGGTCCGACCAGTCCACCGAGGCCTGGATCGCCACGGTGAAGGTGATGTTGGCCAGCCCGACGCCCAGGCCGATCAGCACGCAGCCCAGATGAATCCAGGCCGGGCTCTGGGTCGGGCTCAGCGTCGCCGGACCGAGGCTGCCGAGCAGCAGCAGGCTGGTGCCCAGCAGCGCGGTGGCGCGGTATGGCAGCCGGGCGATCACCCGCGCGCCGACCATCGAGCCGACCGTCCAGGTGGCCATCATGTAGGCCAGCGTGAGGCCGCCATCGAGCGGGGTGCCGCCCAGCACGCCCTGGATGTAGGTGGGCAGGAAGGCGGTCAGCGCGATGATGTAGGCGCCGGTGGTGAGGCCGAAGCCGAAGCCGGTCATGATCATCGGGTTGCGGTAGAAATGCAGCGGCACCAGCGGCGCGGTGGCGTGGCGCTGTTGCACCGCGAGCCCGGCCAGTGCCGCGAGCGCGAGCGCGACGGTGCCGGCCATCGCGCCGGCCGACAATGTGCTGTGCTGGGTGAGCAGCAGCATCAGCGCGCCGGCGCCGAGCAGCAGCAGCGCAGCACCCGGCAGATCGACGCCGTGGCCGTGCTCGGGCAGGCGCTCATGCAGATGCAGCCCGACCAGCGTGATGGCCAGGATGCCGAACGGGATGTTCATCCAGAAGATCCACTGCCAGCCCAGATCGACCAGGGCGGCGCCGGCGAGCGGGCCGGCGACCGCGGCGATGCCGTAGATGGAGCTGATCCAGCCGACATTGCGCGGCCGGTCCTTCGGCGCGGAGATGTCGGCCATGATGGTCGAGGCGATCGGCGACAGCCCGCCCGCACCCAGCCCCTGCAGGCCGCGAAAGGCGATCAGCGAGGGCATGCTCCAGGCGAAGCCGCACAGCGCCGAGCCGATCAGGAACAGCAGGCAGGCGCCGATATAGGTGCGCTTGCGGCCGAACAGGTCGGCCAGGCGCCCGTAGATCGGGGTCATCACGCCTTGCGCCAGCAGATACAGGCTGAACGCCCAGGAGAAATATTCGAAGCCGCCGAGCTTGCCCACGATGCTGGGCATCACCGTGGAGATCACGGTGACCTCGATCGCCGCCATGAAGGTGGAGGTCATCAGCGCGATGATGAGCATCCGGCGCTGCGCGGGCCGGATGGTGCTGTGGTCGATCACGGTGGCGCCCCCTTTGCGTGGGGACGATATGGCGGTGGCGGGCGGCGGCGTAAACCGTGTTTCAGCGTCGGCGGGTGAGGGCCAGCACTGCGAAACTGGCGAGCAGGGCGGGCAGGGCGGCGGCGATGAAGATCAGGCTGATGTCGCTGCCCACCGACAGCATGATGCCGCCCAGCGTTGGCCCGATGATCGAGCCGGCGCGCCCGACCGCGTTGGCCCAGCCGACGCCGGTGGCGCGGATCTCGGTGGGGTAGAGGCTGGCGGCGAGGCCGTTGTTGCAGTTCTGGCAGCCGATGATGGCAAAGCCCGCGCCAAACGCGGTGAGCAGCGCGAGCAGCGCGGAGCTGCCGATCAGCCCGATGGCGACGATGCAGGCGGCGCCGCCGGCATAGGCGAGCGGCATCACCCGCGCCGGGCCGAGCCGGGTTACCGCGAGCCCGAGCGTGAGCGCGCCGGCGATGCCGCCGATCTGCAGCATCGCCGTGGCGAGCACGGCGTTTTCCAACGCCACCCCCTTTGCGTGCAGCGTGGTCGGCAGCCAGTTGGCGAGCAGATACAGATCCAGCAGCCCCATGAAATAGACCACCCACAGCAGCAGGGTGGTGCGGATGCGCCGGCGGGTGAATAACTGGCGCACGCCGCCGCTCGGCGGGGCGGCGGGGTTGGCGGTGATGCGCGCATCCTGCCAGTCGATGCCCGGATCGAGCCGGGTGAGCAGGGCGGCGATGCGGCGGCTGGCGGTGGTGCTGGCGCGGAAGCTGAGGTTGGCGGCGGTGCGCCGGATCGCCAGAAAGCGGATCGATTCCGGCAGCAGCCCGACCAGCACCGGCACCAGCAGCAGCGTCGCGCCGCCGCCGGCGAGGAACACCGAGGCCCAGCCATGTTCGGCCAGCAGCCGCGCCGCCACCAGCCCGCCGACGGCCGCCCCGAGCGGAAAGCCGCAGAACATCACCATCACGATGCCGGCGCGGCGGCGCTCGGGGCTGTATTCGGCGGTGAGGGCGATGGCGTTGGGGATGGCGCCGCCGAGCCCGAGCCCGGTGAGGAAGCGCAGCGCCATCAGTTCGCTGAAGCCCGAGGCGAAGGCGGTGAGCAGGGTGAGCAGGCCGAAGCTGGCGGTGGCGGCCACGATCACCGGGCGGCGGCCGATGCGGTCGGCGACCGGGGCGATCAGGAAGGCGCCGATGGCCAACCCGAACAGGCCGGCGGCGAACACGCTGCCCATCGCGGCGTGCGGCAGGCCGAAGGCGAGCGCGAGCTTGGGCGCGACATAGCCGATCGCCTGGGTGTCGAAGCCATCGACGAACACCGCGGCACCGCAGAGCACGAACACCAGGATTTGCAGGCGGCTGATGCCGCGTTCGTCCAGCAGCTCGGCGAGGTCGGCCTGGTGAGCGGACATGCGGTTCCCCCTGATGCCGGTCATCGCGCCGACGTTGCGATGTTGCTAGCCGCCGCTGCGGGTGGACTCCAATACTGAATTTCGCGTGGCCATAAGCCTTGCTGATGGCTGCTGGTTCAGGGTGCCTGCCAGCCGAGCCTGCCGGCGGCGATGTGCGCGTCCACCAGCGGGCGCAGCCGGGCGAGCAGATGGCGGGTGAGCGCGGCCGCCGCACCGGGGCGGGTGATCAGCCAGGCGGTGCGCCGCAGCGGCGGGTCGAGCCGGCGGGCGCACAGGCGTCCGGCGGCGAGGTCGGCATGATAGAGGCCGGGCGGGACGATGGCGCACAGGTCGCGCCCGATCAGCATGGCGCGCTTGACCGCGGCGGGTTCGTCCTCCAGCACCGGGGCCAGCGCGATGCCCGCGGCGGCGGCGGCGGCGTCGATGAAGCGGCGGGTGGGGTGGTTGGCGTGGCCGAGCACCAGCGGCAGCCCGGCCAGGGCGGCGACGGGCAGCGGCGCGCGGGCGCTGACCAGCGATGGCGGGCCGACGAGGATGAATTCCTCGCAATAAAGCGCGGTGGCGTCACGCGGGGTGTCGGCATAGCAGCAGGCGGCGTCCAGATCGCCGGCGAGCAGGGCGGCCAGCAGCTCATGGGTGAGGCCCTCGCGCAGCAGCAGCGCGGGGCCGGATGGCGGCGGGTCCAGCAGGCTGGGCATCAGCGCGCCGCCGGCGGTGGGGGTGAGGCCGAGCGCGATGGCGCGCGGCAGGGCGTCGCGCAGGGCGGCGACCGCGGCCTCGGCGCGGTCGAGCCCGGCGATGGCCGGTTGCGCCTCGGCCAGAAAGGCGGTGCCGGCGTCGGTCAGCGTCACGCCGCGGGCGTGGCGGACGAACAGCGCGCAGCCGAGCCGGGTTTCGAGCTGGCGGAGTTGCAGGGTGAGGGCGGGTTGGGAGACGTGCAGATGCCGCGCCGCCTCCGACAGGCTGCCGGCGCGGGCGATGGCGATGAGGTAGCGGATCTGTCGCAGCGACATGGCGGGCAAGTCTGCGGGCGATTTGGCCATAAGTAAACACTGATGGCCTGGAGCAATTCTCTATTATCGGGGCGGTGCGTGGGGCGCTAGAATCGGGGCAACGGGCGACCAGGGGGGAAAGATGCGCGAGGATCAGAACGAATTGCTGACCCGGACCGGGCCGGGCACGCGCATGGGCGCATTGTTCCGGCGCTACTGGATGCCGGCGATGCTGGCCAGCGAATTGCCGGAAAACGATGGCCCGCCGGTGCGGGTGAAGCTGCTGGGCGAGCGGCTGCTGGCGTTTCGCGACAGCGAGGGCCGGTTCGGGCTGATCGACGAATTTTGTGCCCATCGCGGCGTGTCGCTGTGGTTCGCGCGCAACGAGCAGGGCGGCATTCGCTGTCCCTATCATGGCTGGAAATACGATGTTGCCGGCAATTGCCTGGAGATTCCCTCCGAGCCCTCGCGCGAGGGGCTGTGCGCGCGGGTGAGGTTGACGGCGTATCGGCTGGTTGAGAGCGGCGGGGTGCTGTGGGCCTATATGGGCCCGCCCGAGGCCGAGCCGCCGCTGCCTGGCTTTGAGTGGATGGGGCTGCCGGCGAGCCATTGCTTCATCTCCAAGCGCTGGCAGCAGAATAATTATTTGCAGGCGATGGAAGGCGGGATCGATTCCAGCCATGTCTCGTGGCTGCACAGCGGCGAGCTGAATTCCGATCCGCTGCATCGCTCCACCCAGGGTGCGAGCTATCAGGCGGACCGCACGCCGGTGTTCGAGATCGTTGAATCCGCCGGGGGTTTGTTGATCGGCGCGCGCCGCCGGGCGAGCGAGGGATCGTACTACTGGCGCGTCACGCAATGGATCATGCCGTATTTCAGCATGGTTCCGCCCTATGGCGACAATGCGCTGAACGGCCATGCGTGGGTGCCCATCGATGACGAGAATTGTTTCGCCTGGACCATGACCTATCACCCGACGCGGCCGTTGACGGACGAGGAGGTGGCGGCGATGGAGAACGGGCAGGGCATCCATGTTCAATATGTTCCTGGCACCTTCAGGCCACTTGCGAACATGGACAATGACTACGGGATGGACCGCGCGGCGCAGAAGGCGGGCCTGACCTATAGCGGGGTGATGGGGATCGCGATCCAGGACGCCTCGTTGCAGGAGAGCATGGGGCCGATCGTGGACCGCACGCGCGAAAACCTGGTCTCCACCGACAACGCGATCATCATGGCGCGCCACCGGCTGCGCCGCGCCGCCCTTGGATTGGCCGAGGGGATCGAGCCGCCGGGGCTGGAGCCCTCGATGCACGCGGTGCGCTCCGCGGCATTCGTGCTCGACGCCGACAGCGGTTTTGCCGAGGCGCGACCCGATGCGTTCGTGGCGGTGGCGGGGGTTTCGCACACCTCGATCTGAAGCGAGCGGGAATAAATTTATAAAAGTTCTTTGTTGGTGTGGACGGCCCCACGGCATCGGGTGCCAATATTGGGGCTTGTTCGAGCTAACCAACAGGAGGGCCGTCCAGATGGAATATAAGCGGATTGCGATAGACACGTCCAAGCATGTTTTCACCCTGCA